>JBEBWQ010000128.1:0-6933 GCA_040392075.1 Microbacterium sp. | reverse complement strand
GCCGCTCCTGCCGCGCCGCCGTCTGCGCCATGCGCGAATCGCGCACGCGGGCGCCCCGTGGGGAGGAGAGGAACCCTGCCGCCGTCGCCCTGGCCGCGGGGCCCGCCGCCCGCACGAGGACGCCCCCGCCCGGGGCCAGGGCGACGGGAGCGCCACCGATCCTGCGCGGGGGTCCCGGGGAGGACCGCGCTCCCCCGCCCTCCCTGCGCACGACGGCAGTGATCGAGACGATCAGCCCCGCAGCACCCGGCCGAGCAGGTCGCGGGGCTCCACCCGGGGCCCGGTGAAGAACGGCGTCTCCTCGATGACGTGCCGCCGGGCGCTGGTGGCGCGCAGATCGCGGATGAGGTCGACCAGGCGGGTGAGGTCGTCGGCCTCCAGGGCGAGCAGCCACTCGTAGTCGCCGAGGCCGAAGCTCGCGACGGTGTTGGAGAGCACGTCGCGGTAGTCGCGCGCGGCCATCCCGTGCTCGCGGAGCATGTCGCTCCGCTCCGCGTCGCGCAAAAGGTACCACTCGCGGCCGCGGACGAAGGGGTAGCAGCAGAGGTAGCCGGCCGGCGCCTCCCCCGCGAGGAAGGCCGGGATGTGCCCCTTGTTGAACTCGGCCGGGCGATGCACACCAACGGCCGACCACACCGGCTCCAGTGCGCCTCGCGCCCCATCGAGCACGGCGCGGTAGCCCGCCTGGAGGTCCTCGACCCGGCCACCGTGGGTCCAGAGCAGGATGTCGGCATCGGCTCGGAGGCCCGCGACGTCGTACCAGCCGCGCACCGTGACGCCCTCGATCGCTCCGATGCCGGAGAGGATCGCGTCGGTCGCGCCCGGCGCTCCCTCTGCCCGGCGGGCGGCGCGGAACACCGCGTACATCGTGTAGTTGGTCGCCTCGTTCACCGCGTCCGCCAGGGTCGCGTGCGGGGCCCCGGCCCGGGGCGCATCGCTCATGGATTCTCCGTCCGTGTCCTGTTCTCGATCCATTCCGTCCTCCGTCTCCATCGCCGTCCTCTCCCGTCGGTCTGCAGGGCCGTCAGTCCGCGGGGCCGGCGAGCACCGAGACCTCGGCGATCTCGCCCTCGCGCATCCGGCAGCCGTCGGCGGGCGCGTCATCGGGGAACGGGCCGAGCTCACCCCAGGCGTGCGGCACGGGCGCATCGCCCCGCTCGCGGGCCGCACGCTCCAAGATCAGGTCCACAAGGCCCGAGACGAAGGCGGGGTGCGTGCCCACCGTGCCCGCGCGGGCGACCTGGAGGCCGAGGGCGCGAGCGGTCGCCACAGCCTCCTGGTCCAGGTCGTAGATCACCTCGACGTGATCGGAGACGAAGCCGATGGGCGCGAGGACCACGGTGCGGACACCCTCGGAGAAGAGCCGCCAGAGGTGGTCGTTGACGTCCGGCTCCAGCCAGGGGGTCCGCCCGTCGCCCGACCGCGAGCAGTAGGCGAGCGAGGAGGTGACCTCACGGTCCAGGTGCACCCCGACGATCCGGTCCAGCACGGCGCGGACGTCCTCGTGCTGCTCCGCGTAGCCCGGTCCGGCCGCCGCGGACGCGCGCTGCATCGTCTCGGGGATGGAGTGGGTCACGTAGACGATGTGCACGCCCCGGGCCACGGCGTCGAACGGGAGCTCCGCCGCGGCGGTCACAATCCGGTCCGCGCAGGCGGTGAGGAAGCCGGGATCGTTGAAGAACGGGCGCACGATGTCGACCTGCAGCGCCGGCTCCCCCGCCTCGGCGACGGCGTCCGCCAGATGCTCGCGGTACTGACGGCTGCTGGAGTACGAGGCGTAGGCGCTCGTGACGAGGGCGAGCACCCGGCGGGCCCCGAACGCCGACGCATCCCGCAGGGCGTCGGCCGAGTACGGATGCCAGTTGCGATTGCCCCAGATCACCGGCAGCTCCTCGCCGCGCCGGTCGAGCTCCGCGGCGAGCGCCGCGCGCAGGGCGAGGTTCTGCTCGTTGATCGGGCTGCGACCGCCGACCGCGTCGTAGTGCGCGGCGACGTGCGCGAGACGGTCGTCGGGCACGTCCCGCCCGCGGGTGACGTTCCGGAGGAACGGGATCACCTCCTCCCGGGAACGAGGGCCCCCGAAGGAGCAGAGCAGGAGGGCGTCGTAGGGATCGGTCATCGAGAGCACGTGCGAGACTCTATCATCAGATGAAGATCTTCATCCGATGAAGACCCTCACCCCCTTCCCCTTCCCCCTTCTCCGGGAGTCCGCATGCCCCGCCCTCGGGTCTGGATCGCCACGGTGACGAGTGTCCTGCTGCTCCTCGTCGCCGTGGTCGCCGCGCTCTGCCTGGGCGCGGTCCCGCTCTCCCCGGCCGAGGCGATCGGTGCGCTGTTCGCCCCCGGCTCCGCCGCACCGCAGCAGGCCGCGGTGATCTGGAGCATCCGGCTGCCGCGCATCGTCGTCGCAGCTCTCGTGGGAGGGGCGCTGGCCACGGTCGGCGCCGTGCTCCAGGCGATCCTGCGCAATCCGCTGGCCGACCCCGGCGTCACCGGCGTGTCGGCGGGCGCCGCGCTCGGCGCGGTGGGCGGCATCGTGCTCGGTCTCACCGGCGCATGGCACTGGGGCGTGCCGGTGGCCGCCTTCGTCGGCGCCGCCGCCGTCGCCCTGCTCCTGCAGACCGTGCTGCAGAGCCGCCGCGACCTCGGCGCCGCCTCGATCATCCTCGTCGGCGTGTCGATCAACGCCCTCGCCGGTGCCGGCATCGCGGTGCTCATCGCGAACGCCCGCGACGACGCCCTCGCCCGCGGCGCGATGTTCTGGCTGAGCGGGGATCTGGAGCTGCGCACGTGGACGCACGTGGCGATCTCGGCCGCGCCGATCCTCCTGGGCGTCGCGGTCCTCCTCACCCGCGCCCGCGCGCTCGACGCACTGGCGCTCGGCGAGGACGTCGCCGCGACCTCGGGCGTCGACGTGCATCGCGAACGCCTCATGCTCCTCCTCGTCGCCTCCCTGGTCACGGGAGCTGCCGTCGCGGTGTCCGGGGTGATCAGCTTCGTCGGCCTCGTCGTGCCGCACGCCCTCCGCCTCGTCGTCGGGGCACCGCACGCCCGGCTGCTCCCGCTGTCGGCCCTCTGCGGGGCGCTCTTCCTCGTGCTCGCCGACACGGTCGCACGCACGGCGCTCACCCCGGTCATCCTGCAGACCGGCGTCGTCTGCGCCCTCGTCGGGGCTCCGGTCTTCCTCGCCCTCCTCCTGTCCCGGACGGCCCGCGCATGACCGGGGTGCTCGAGCTGGACCGGTTGCAGGTGCTCCGGCGGGGCACGCCCCTCGCGGCGCCCCTGACGCTGCGGTGCGCCCCGGGGACGGTCCTCGGCCTCATCGGCCCGAACGGGGCGGGGAAGTCCTCGCTGCTCTCCGCGATCGCGCACACCGGCATCGCGACGACCGGCGCCGTCCGCTACGACGGGAGACGCATCGACCGTCTCTCCTCCCGTCGCCGCGCGCGCCTCCTCTCGCTCCTCGCCCAGGACAGCCGCGCGCCCGGAGAGCTGCGCGTGCAGGAGCTCGTCGCCGTCGGAGCGGCGGCATCGGGCCGCCGGTCCGACCCGCGCGTCCCCCTGGAGCTCCTCGGCATCTCCTCCCTCGCCGCGCGCCCGATCGGCTCCCTCTCGGGAGGGCAGCGACAGCTCGCCCAGTTCGCCCGCGTGCTCGCCCAGGACACCCCCGTCGTCCTGCTGGACGAGCCCACCTCGGCTCTGGACCTGGCCCACCAGGGCGCGGTGGAGCACGCCGTGCGCACCCTCGCCGAACGGGGCCGCACCGTGGTGGTCTCGGTGCACGACCTCGGCCTCGCCCTCCACCTGTGCACCGAGGTGCTGCTCCTCGACGGCCGCGGCGGCACGCACCACGGCACGCCGGAGCAGGTGATCCGCCCCGATCTCATCCACGACGTCTACGGCGTCCGGGTCGCGATGCACTCCGTCCCGGACGGACGCCGGGTGCTCACCCCCGAGACGCCCCCGGAGCAGACTCCCGGCGCCTCCGCCTCCTCCGCTCCCCCACGCCCCGACCCCGAGAGGACCTCCCCATGACCCGCCCCCACCTGGCCAGGACCCGCCTGACCGCCGCATCCGTACTCCTCCTGCTCCTCGCGACCCCCCTGGCCGCGTGCTCGGGCACCCCCGACGAGCCCGCACCCGCATCGGCAACGGCATCGTCGACGCCGCCTGCCGGGGACTTCCCCCGTGTCCTCGCGCTTCCCGACGGCGGGGAGCTGACGATCGCGACGGAGCCGCACCGGATCGCCGCGCTCAGCTACGAGGCCGCGGAGCTCGTCGCCGCGCTCGGGCTCGCCGACCGCCTCGTTCTCGTCCCCGAGGCCATCCACAACCCCGCCATGACGAATCACGCGGACACGCTCGCCGCCGTGCCGAACTCGGTGCCCAGCGAGCTCGACGTCGACCCCGAGGCGGTCATCGCGCTCGCTCCCGACCTCGTCGTGCTGAGCGATCGGCACGGCACCGACACCGGGTCCGGGCCCATCCTGGCCGCGGCCGGCATCCCGGCGCTGGTGCTGCCGAAGTCCTGGAGCGACCCCGCCGCCCTGGCGGCGAGCGTAGAGCTGGTCGGGGCCGCGGTGGGGGCGGACGAGGCGGCGACGGAGATCGCCGGGCTCCTGCACTCCGGGCTGGTCCCGCACGAGGCCGCGCCGGGGGGCGAGGAGCCGCGCGTGCTCGTGCTCAGCAACCAGGCGGCACGCCCGTTCATCACCGCCGGCGACGCCTTCCCCCTGCACCTGCTGGCGCTCGCGGGCGGATCCGACGTCAGCCCGGAGCTCGGCGTGCCCCGCACCGGTCCGGTCTCGGTCGAGCAGGTCCTGCAGGCCGATCCCGACGGCATCGTCCTCATCGACATGAACGGCACCGGCGACCGGTTCTTCGCTGAGCTGCTGGAGAACCCCGCCGTCGCCGCGCTCCCCGCCGTCGCCGAGGGCCGCATCCTGCGCGTGCCGGGCCGCCAGGTGCAGGCCCACGGACTGACCGAGACGGTCGCCGGCCTCGCGCTCATCGCCGACTGGGTGGACGGGCTCTGAGCCGGCCGCACCCGCCGTCCGGCCCGACCTCGAGCCCCGCACCCGGCGCGCACCGTCCCGTCTCCTCCTTCTCTCGGTGCGCCGCTCAGCAGCCTCGCCCGCGCATCGACGGCGGGCACGTCCTCGGGTCACGGGTCTTCGCCGCACGGGTGTGGTTGAATGACGGGAGAACGGGGGTGTGTCCAGTGAGCGAACCTTCCGGAAGCGAACGCGCCCGGTCGACGCTGGCGCGTCTGCGCGCCCGCATCGCCTCCGGTGAATGGGCGGTGGGCTCCCGCATCCCCACCGAGCCCGAGCTCAGCGAGATCCTCGGCGTCGGCCGCTCCACGGTCCGCGAGGCGGTACGGTCGCTGGCGACCCTGGGCATGGTCGAGACGCTCACCGCGCGCGGCACCTTCGTCCGCTCGGCCACCCCCACCCCGAGCCTGCTGATGAACGCGCTGTCGGTGTACGACGACGCGGAGCTGGTCGGTCTCTGGCGGGCCGTGAGCGTGGAGGCCGCCCAGGGCGCCGCCGCGCACTGGACCGCGGGCGACCTGGAGGCGATGGAGACAGCGCTGCGCACCGAGACCGAGCAGGCCCGTGAGGGCGAGGGCCTCGGCGGGGTGCACTGCGTCCGGTTCCACGGCGCGATCGCCCAGGCCTCCGGCAACCGTCTGCTCGCCGACCTCGACGCGAGCATCGGCCAGGCGCTCGCCGCGTCCGGTCTCGCCGATCGCACCACGGCGGCCGTGGACCCGGTGCTGCGGATCGAGGCGCACGACCGCCTGCTCACCGCGGTGCGCGCCCGCGACATCGCCTCGGCCGTGCATCTGATGGCGATCCACGCCGACGACGCGATGCGCGGCGTGCGGGACGAGCCCACCGCCACCGACCTCACCACGTCGCGCCCGCCCGTCGCCGTCAGCGCCTGAGCCCGGCGGCGGCCCGTCGCCGTTCCCCTCATCGTGCGCGGGGGGGCGGTTCCGACATCCTGCGGCTTCACGACGAGACACGGAGATCTGCGACTCCGCGCAGGACGCCGGGGTGCGATGCGCCGGACGACGACGGTCTTCCGTTCAGCCGGAGGCGGAGGCCGCACCCCGTTCGCCCAGGCCCCAGCGCGAGGCCGCGTCCTGCTCGCGCCAGAACTGCGCGAAGCGGCCGCCGGCGGCGCGCAGCTCCGCAGGAGTCCCCTGCTCGACGATGCGGCCGGCCTCCAGGAAGACCACCCGGTCGGCGGTGCGGATGCTGCTCAGCCGGTGCGCGACGATGAGCCGTGTGCGGACGCCGCTCCCCGGCCCGCCGCTCTCGGGGAGCGTGTCGTCGCCGCCCAGCGCGGCGACCACGGCCCCCTCGTTCTCGGTGTCCAGCGCGCTCGTGGCCTCGTCGACGAGCAGGATCGGCGCGGGCTTCACCAGCGCCCGGGCGATCGACACCCGCTGACGCTCGCCGCCGGACAGCGCGGTGCCGGCATCGCCGACCCGGCTGTCGAGGCCGTCGGGCAGACGCGCCGCGATCTCGTCCACGCGGGCACGGCGCAGCGCCTCGGCGATCGTCTCCGCGTCGGCCGCCGGGTCGCCGGCGCGCACGTTCTCGCGCACCGTGCCGGAGAACAGGTACGGGTGCTGTAAGACGACGCTGCTCCAAGCGCGACGGGCCTGCGCGCTCCAGCGGCCGGTGTCCTCGCCGTCGATGAGGAGACGGCCGGCGTCGGGCGTCGCGAGACCCGCGACGAGGTTCAGCACCGTGGTCTTCCCGGAGCCCGAGGGCCCGACGAGCGCCGTGGTCGTCCCCGGCTCCAGCGTGAGCGAGAAGCCCTCGAGCACCGGCTCGTCACCGTAGCGGAAGCCCACCCCGTCCAGGACGATGCGCGGAGCACGGCCGGGCACCGGCACCGCCCCTCCCGCTGCGTCAG
>JBEBWQ010000127.1:0-6942 GCA_040392075.1 Microbacterium sp. | reverse complement strand
CCATGTTCTCGGCGACGGTCATGTGCGGGTAGAGCGCGTAGTTCTGGAACACCATCGCGATGTCGCGATCCTTCGGTGCGACCGAGGTGACATCGCGGTCGCCGATCAGGATGCGCCCGGAGTTCACCTCCTCCAGGCCCGCGAGCATGCGGAGCGAGGTCGACTTGCCGCAGCCGGACGGGCCGACCAGGACGAGGAACTCACCGTCACCGATCTCCAGATTGAGATCATCGACCGCGGGCCGCTGGCCCCCGGGATAGAGACGGGTCGCGTTATCGAACGTGACAGACGCCATTGCTTCTTCTCCTTCACCGGCAGGTACGTGCCGGACGATCCGTAGTGAATGGAAGCGAGGGCTCGCACCCCCGCACGCGCATCAGTGAGCGTGGGCCCAGTATCGCACAGGACTTTCCCGTACCGTGCTCTCGCATCCTGGACGCGTGACGCGCTCCTCGCCATGTCCGCGCGGGTCGACGGACCGTGGACCGGGATCGCACGGCGCGGATCCGTGTCCGATGCCGCCGTCGCGGGCGATGGGGGAGAGGACGCGGAAGACGGCAGGGCGGTGCGCGGACGACGTGATCGTGTCGGGCCCTGAGCGGGACGACCTCGCGGAGACATCCCCGCGAACAGTCTGGGGCGCTGACCGCCACGAGCCGGTGAAGGGGCGATCGCGGTCTCCGGATCGGGAGTCCGCCCCTCAGGGCGCGGGCATCTGCGCCGCCAGGGACTGGGCCGCCGCGGTGAGCGAGGCGACGATGGCCGGCACGACCGCGTCGGTGATGCGCGCGGCCGGGCCCGAGATCGAGACCGCCGCTCCCGGGACCGCACCGGGGACCACCACGGCGATGCAGCGCACCCCGACCTCCTGCTCGCTGTCGTCGATGGCGAACCCGCGGCGGCGGGACCGGCGCACCTCGGCGAGGAACGCATCCTCGTCGGTGATCGTCGCCTCCGTGTACCGGGGGAGGCCGGTGCGCCGCAGGAGCTCGCGCACCGTCGTCTCCGGCAGCGTGGCGAGGATCGCCTTGCCCACCGCCGTCGCGTGCGGCAGCACCCGCCGGCCCACCTCCGTGAACATCCGCATCCGGTGCCGTGAGGGGACCTGGGCGACATAGGCGATGTGGTCCCCGTCCCGCATCGCGAGGTTCGCCGTCTCCCGGGAGGTCTCCTCCAGCTCCGCCAGCAGCGGGCGGCAGCGCTCGGCCAGGGGCGGCGTGGCCCGGTCTCCCAGCCCGATCAGCGACGGGCCGAGCGCATACCCGCGGGACGCTCCCTGGCGCACGTAGCCCCCGGCCATCAGGGTCTTCAGCAGCCGGTGGGCCGTCGGCAGCGTGAGACCGGTCTGCTGCGCGATCGCCTGCAGCGGGGTCTCCCCGTCCTCCCGGGCCAGGGCCTGCAGCACATCGAACGCCCGCACCACCGACTGCACGGACCCCGGCGGTGCCGCACCGACGGGCGCCGCGTCCTCCCCGTCCTCCGACCGCGACCCTGCCCTCATGGATTTCATCATATGGAAGGAATATTCCGAAAGCGACGGATCCACCTATCGTGAGAGAGTCGTCCCCCTTCCCGCCGCCGGACGGTGGATCACGAACGGAGCTGCTGCCATGACCCGATACACCTCCCGCGCCGACCTGCGGGTGGCCGAGCCGATCGCCGCGTTCGCCGAGGAGTCCCTCGCCGCAGCGGGGCGTGACGCGGGCGCGTTCTGGGAGGGGGTCAGCGGGATCGTGCACGAGCTCGGCCCGCAGAACGCCGAGCTGCTGCGCGTGCGCGACGAGCTGCAGGCGCGCATCGACCAGTGGCACCGGGAGCACCCCGGGCAGCCGGACCCCATCGCCTATCCGGCCTTCCTCCGCGAGATCGGGTACCTGGTCGCCGAGCCCGCGGAGGTCACCGTGACGACCTCCGGCGTGGACCCGGAGATCGCGCAGCTGGCCGGCCCGCAGCTGGTGGTGCCGCTGCTCAACGCCCGCTTCGCGCTCAACGCGGTCAACGCCCGGTGGGGGTCCCTCTACGACGCCCTCTACGGCACCGATGCGATCGACCAGCGCGGCGAGCTCGCCCCCGGCGCGGGCTACAACCCCGTCCGCGGCGCCGCCGTGATCGCCCGCGGCCGCGCGCTGCTGGACGAGATCGCGCCGCTCACCGCCGGAGGCCACGCCGCCGCCACGGCCTACCGCGTGGACGACGAAGGCCTGGTCGTGGAGCAGGGCGACGGCGCCGCGCGGCTGGCCGCCCCGGCCGCCTTCGTCGGGTACCGGGGCGAGCGGACCGCCCCGGAGGCGATCCTGCTCGTGCACCACGGGCTGCATGCGGAGATCGCCATCGACCGCGACGGCGCGATCGGCCGGACCGACGCCGCCGGTGTGCAGGACATCCTGCTGGAGTCGGCGCTGACGACGATCATGGACCTGGAGGACTCGGTCGCCGCCGTCGACGCCGAGGACAAGGCCCTCGGATACCGCAACTGGCGCGGCCTCATGGACGGCACCCTCACCGAGGAGGTGCAGAAGAACGGCGGCACCTTCACCCGGAGCATGAACCCCGACCGCGACCACCTCTCCCCGGCGGGGGAGAGGACCGCCCTGCCCGGCCGCTCGGTGCTCTTCATCCGCAACGTCGGTCACCTCATGCGCACCGACGCGGTCCTGGACCGGCATGGCGAGGAGATCCCCGAGGGCATCCTGGACGCGATCATGACCGCGCTGGGGTCCCTCCCCGACATCGGGCCCGGCGGGCGCCGCGCCAATTCCCGCACCGGATCGATGTACATCGTCAAGCCCAAGATGCACGGCCCTGCCGAGGTCGCCTTCACGGTCGCCCTCTTCGACCGCGTGGAGCGGCTGCTCGGCCTTCCGGAGCGCACCCTCAAGGTCGGCATCATGGACGAGGAGCGCCGCACCTCGGTGAACCTCGCCGCCTGCATCGACGCGGCCCGCGACCGGGTCGTCTTCATCAACACGGGGTTCCTCGACCGCACCGGCGACGAGATCCACACCTCGCTGCACGCGGGCCCGGTGCTGCCGAAGGCCGCGATCCGCACCCAGCCGTTCATGCCGGCCTACGAGGACCGGAACGTGCGGATCGGCGTCGCAGCCGGCCTCGACGGCATCGCGCAGATCGGCAAGGGCATGTGGGCGATGCCCGATCTCATGCACGACATGCTGGAGCAGAAGATCGGGCACGTGCGCTCGGGCGCCTCCACGGCGTGGGTGCCCTCACCCACCGCGGCGACCCTGCACGCCCTCCACTACCACCGGGAGGACGCGTTCGCCCGCCGCCGCTCGCTGCCGGCGCTCGCCGCGGACAGCCTCGCCGTCCTGCTCACCCCGCCGTTGGCGCCCGAGGGCGCGCTGGACGACGAGACCGTCGCGACGGAGCTCGACAACAACGTGCAGTCCATCCTCGGCTACGTGGTCCGCTGGATCGATCAGGGCATCGGCTGCTCCAAGGTGCCCGACATCCACGGCATCGCGCTGATGGAGGACCGCGCCACCCTGCGGATCGCGAGCCAGCTGCTGGCCAACTGGCTCGCGCACGATGTCATCACCGAGGCGCAGGTGGACGAGAGCCTGCGCCGTCTCGCCGTCGTGGTGGACGGGCAGAACGCCGGCGACCCGCTGTACGAGAAGCTGCGGGAGGGCGACGGGCCGCACATCGCCTTCGAGGCCGCGCGGCGCCTCATCCTCGAGGGCGCGGCCCAGCCGAACGGCTACACGGAGCCCCTGCTGCACGCGCTGCGGCGCGAGCGCAAGGCGCGGTGAGCCGGGACTGCGGCGCGGCGGGGGATCGCCCTCGGTCCGCCGTCGCGGACCCTGACGGAGACGCCCGCCGCCGATGACCTCGGCCTTCCCCCACCCCACGGTGCCGCACGCACCGCCTGATGCAACGGAGACGCACCCCATGACCACCCCTACCCACATCCTCACCCCGACGATCACCTGGGAGACCGCCGCGCGGATCGTCGCCGTCGCCATCGCCGAAGGCGAGCGCCAGGGCGTTCGCGCGGTCGTCACCGTGGTCGACCCGGCGCTGGGCCTGGTCGCCTTCGGCCGGGCCGACGGGGCGACCCCGCACAGCGTGGAGACCAGCCGGCGCAAGGCGGTCACGGCCGCATCGACCCGCAAGCCCAGCGCCGCCATGAACCCGGCTCTGGCCACCGCCCTGGAGAACGGCACCGGCGGGCTGCTCACCAGCATCAAGGGCGGGGTGCCCCTCGTGTTCGACGGCGTCCTGATCGGCGGGCTCGGCGTCGCGGGCGGCATCCCGGACGACGACGCGGCGGTCGCGGCCGCCGTTCTGCGTGAGATCGGGGCCGACGCCGTCGACGCCTGATCCGCGGCGAGGGGTGGGGCGGGGGAAAGCCGGTGCTCGGCGGTTTCCGCCCCGTTCCATCCGACCGCCGTCCCCGTCGGTGCGGCGGTGCCGGGGCGCGGGTCCTTCCGGCGTGACGGCGCCGGCGGTCGTCACCCCTCCCCGCGGCTCAGGGCAGGACGGTCGCACAGTCGGGCACCCCTGCACGAATGCGCGCGTTCTCGATCGGGCCCGTCCGCTGCCGTCGCGCGGGCTTCCGCATGACTGCCGGCGGGAGTCCCACTGTCTTGTGGCCCAGGACCGAATAGGCTCGGGAGACGCTGCCTGCGACTCTGAAAACAATCAGAATCATGACGATCGGCAGTTTCTGGTAATGTAACATCCTCGCACCGACCGAGGGAGATCGCAGTGGACGAACCGGTTTTCAGCATCCGTGGGCTTCGGGGCATCGAGCAGCACGGCAAGGACGACCTGATGGCCCTGGCCCGGCTGGTGGAGGACGCCGGCTTCGACATGGTGTGGAGCGGCAACGACTTCCTCGACGGCGGGGGACTGGTCACCCTCACGGTGCTGCTGATGGCGACCTCGAAGCTCAAGGTCGCCTCCGGCGTGCTCGATCCGGTGACCCTGCACCCGGGGCAGATCGCGCAGTACGCCGCGGGGCTGCAGCACCTGTCCGGCGACCGGTTCATCCTCGGCATCGGCGCCGGGTCCGACGCCTTCTACCGGTGGGCGAGCATTCCCCACGACAAGCCCGTGCCCCGGACGCGCGAGGCGATCCTCGCCGTCCGCGCGCTGACCGAGGGGCGCGACCTCAGTCAGGAGACGCTCGCCGGCGGGCCGTGGACCCCGACCGCCCGGCTCGCGCATCCGCGCGCCGTGCCGATCTACGTCGGCGCGATGGGACCGAAGATGCTGGAGATGGCCGGGCGCTACGCCGACGGCGTGATCGCGCTGAGCCTGCCTCCGAAGCACACCTTCGAGGTGATGCGGCACGTCGCCGTCGGTGCCGCGCGCGAGGGGCGGAGCATGGACGACATCGACGTGGCCGCGGGCGTCTGGTGCGGGATCAGCGACGAGGGCGACGAGGCGCGCGCGATGCTGCGCCGTCACATCGCGCTGATGAGCGGCTCGCTGTCGACGGACGCCCTGGCCGCGAGCGGTCTGGACCCGGCGGAGTTCGCGCACGTGCAGTCGCTGCTGGACGAGGGCCGGGAGGCCGACGCCATCGCCGCGGTGACCCCCGGCATGATGACGCTCGGCTTCGTGGGGAGCCCGACCGACATCATCGACCAGTGCCTGCCCCTCATCGAGGCCGGCGCGCGGCACATCTCCTTCGGCCCGCCGTTGGGGGCGAACAAGCCCGAGGCGATCGCCCTCATCGGCCAGAAGGTCATCCCCGAGCTGCGCCGGATCGCGTCCCGATGAGGATCGTTATATAACACTCTTGCGCCGTGCGTTTCGATTGTGAGATGCTCGGTGGCGAGCAGCGGCCGGTCGACGAGGACCGGCCGAAACAACGCCGAAACTGATGCTCGGTAAAGTTGCGGAACCGGCACCTGCAGCCGGAATCACAGAGAAGTGGACCCGTTATGAACTCGAAAAGCACCCCCGTGCGCCGGCTCCGCCGGTCCCCGGTGACTCTCGGTCTCGCCCTCGGCGCAGCCGTGAGTCTTGCTCTGGTCGGCTGCAGCGCGAACAGCGCACCGCCGGCGGAGAGCAGCGCCCCGTCGACCGGTGAGTCGGCCCCTGCGGCCGACGGCCTCTTCGACCAGTCCCTCCAGGACCTGTTGCCCGATGCGATCAAGAAGGCGGGCGTCATCTCCTTCGGCGGCCTCTGGGAGACGCCGCCGACCCTCTCCGTCGACGCGGCCGACCCGACCAAGCCGGCCGGCATCGCGCCGGACACGGCGGCGCTGTTCGGCGAGATCCTCGGCGTGGACATCGAATGGCAGAACCTGGCCTGGCCCGCGCAGCTGCCGGGCCTCCAGGCCGGCTCCGTCGACGTGCTGTTCGGCCAGGTGAGCATCACCGCCGAGCGCGAACAGTCCATCGTCGACCTCGTGCCGTTCCAGACCCGCGACCACGGCCTGCTCGTGGCCGCGGGCAACCCGCTGAAGATCGACAGCATCGCGAGCATGTGCGGCATGACCATCGCCGTGCCCATCGGCTCGAACCAGTCCGCCAAGGTCGCGGAGATCAGCCAGACGGAGTGCGTCGACGCGGGCAAGCCCGCGGTCGAGACGTCCGAGTACCAGGGTGGTGCCGCGGCGGTCGCGGCCCTGCGCGCCGGCGGCGTCGACGCGTGGTTCGACGTCCTGCCCAACGTGAAGGCGACGGCCGCGAGCGACACCGGCACCTTCGCGGCGGTCCCGGTCCCCCAGAGCGAGATGCCGACCGAGTACTCCGGCATCGCGGTCTCGAAGGAGAACCCGGGCCTGGCCGAGGCGATCGCGGGGGCCCTGCGCATCCTCATCGAGAACGGCATGTACGACACGATCTACGAGAGCCACGGCGGGACGAACCAGCTCTCCGTGGATCAGGTCGTGATCAACCCCATCACGGGCACCCCCGCCGGCGAGATGGCGGGCTGATGACCCCGTCGACGCTCCGCGCCGGACC
>JBEBWQ010000126.1:0-7012 GCA_040392075.1 Microbacterium sp. | reverse complement strand
CTCGATGAAGCCGACGGGAGGGTCTCACCCGTCTACGCGGGCCCCCGGCCGGGGGCGGCCCGCCCCCGGCCGGGACGAGGACAGGCGCCCGGGCGAGGACCGGATCCACCGGATCGCTCCTCGAACCGGCGATTCCCCTCGTCTCGGGCGGGAGGATGCTCAGGAGTCCTCGGCCTCGTTCGCCCGCCGCACGATGTCGTCCAGCATCTCCTGCGTGACCCGGCCCTTGCTGAAGGACACGACCAGCTGGACCGCGAATCCGCGGAACGGCCGCACCTTCTCCTCATCCACGCCGAAGGCGGCCAGCATCTCCCGGGCGAGCGGCCCGCCCGCCGGGCTGTCCAGCCACTCCCCGATCGAACTCTGCGCGCTCAGTGCCATGTCGGTCCTTCCGTCCTCACCATCTTCCCCCGGCCCCGGACCGCCCGAGGCCATCGCCGACGAGCCGGCGCCGGTTGTCTCCCCCCGGCGGTGTCGTTACGGTGACGATATGACTGACTACGACGTTCTCGACATCGGCGCGCTGGACACCTGGACGGACTTCGCGGGCGCGGCGCCCGGCAAGCGCTTCGTCGACAGGGAGATCGACGCGCAGTACATCGGGATGTCCTCGAACGGCCTCGCCCCGGGCGGGCAGGCGCCGTTCTGGCACACCCACCGGCAGCTCGAGGAGATGTACGTCTTCCTCGCGGGCGAGGGGAAGTTCGCCCTGGACGACGAGGTGGTGGACGTGCGGGCCGGCACCGTCGTGCGTGTGAGCCCGGGCGTGTGGCGCGCCTGGCACTGCACCCCCGACAGCCCCGAGCCGCTGCGCTGGCTCTGCATCCGCGCCGGCGGCGACACCCTGGCCGGGATCGGCCGCGACGGCGAGCGCGACCCCGAGCGGCCGCAGCCCTGGTCGGCCTGACCCGCGGCCTGCTCGCGCATCGGGCCGCCGGGGTCCTGACCACGGTTCCCGCCGCCCGGCCGGAGGGCATCCGCTGATCGGCAGGCGCCGATCAGGCCCCGCCCTCCGGCGTCTCCGCCATCGGCCCGGCGTCCGCCGGACGGACCCGGCGCCGGCGCCGGAGGTTGACCACCGCGATCGCCGCGGCCACCAGGAGCAGCACGACGGCGATGAGGAGCACCCACGGCACCGCCCACACGACGACCGTCGGAGAGGTCACCGCGGTGAAGGCCGTGACGTCCTGCCCGGCGGAGGAGATCTCGGTGGCCTCGACGGTGACCCACAGCGGACCGAGCGGAGGCACCGCCGGCAGATCCGCGGAGGCGGCGCGCGCCCCCGCGGGAAGGATCTCGTCCAGCCCCTCCAGCGGGGCCGTGGTGCTCCACCAGCCGAAGAGCCCGGAGATGCGCACCTGCGCCGCGGGGGTGACCCGCACGTTGCCGGTGTTCAGCAGGGTCGCGTCCACGTGCAGCGGTCCCGAGGCGAACGGCGCCCAGCGCGGATCGTAGCGTCCGCTCAGGCCGTCCACCGCGAGCCCGGCCTCGACGGGGCCCGCCACGCGGAGGTGGATCCGGGCGCCGACGCGGTACTGCACGGTCGTGCCGGTGCCCTCGGCCACGGCGCTGACCGCGACGATGCCGCCGGCGTGGTCGCCGGGCTCGGCGTCGGCCGGGACGTCGATCTCGAACGGCACGACCACCTGGCCGCGCGCCGGCACGGTCACCTCCTGGGCCTCCAGACGCAGCCACTCCCCCAGCAGACGACCGCCCTCCTCGGGGGTGAGCACGTCGAAGGCGTCGTCCACGGTCTGCACCGCGTCCTGCGCGTAGAGGGCGAGGGTCAGCGGCTCCTCGCCCAGGTTGCGGACGGCGACGAAGTCGGAGTACACGTCGTCCGGCTCCACCACGTAGTCGAAGGCGGCCCGTCCGTCGGGGCCCTCCGCGTTCGCGGGCACCACCGCCCAGGTCTGCGGGCCGGCCCCGCCACCCGTCTCGGCGCGGGCGACGCCGGGCACGAGCATCAGCGTCGCGGCGATGCCCAGGGCGAGGAGGACGGCGACCGTGAGCAGGGCGATGCGGCGGACAGTGAGGGACATGCGGTCTCCAGACGCAGGGAGTCGGGTGCCGGCCGGGAGGAGATCTCGGCCGGCACCCGACGGGTGGGATGTCAGATGACGGTGATCAGCACGACACCGGTGTAGTCGCCGACCTCGGTGGTGGTCGGCGCCTCGATGCGGATGTCGGCGCCGAGCACGGCGGTGCCCTGGGAGGCACCGGCGGCGGCCTGGCCGAGCACGCTCCAGCCCTTGATGCCGTTGCCCTCGACGAAGCCCGGGGCGACGGCGGGACCGGCGCTCACGTTCTGACCGGCGGTGCTGCTGAGCACCGAGGGCGTCCAGCCCAGGTACTTCCCGTTCAGCACCGCGCCGTCGACGGCGACCAGGTCACGGACCCGGCCGGAGGCGGCCCAGCCCGGCGCACCCGAGCGGGTGTCGGTGACGGTGATGCCGCCGATCGCCCCCCCGGAGACGAGGCGGTCCGCCTGCGGGTTCAGCTGCAGGTCGCTCAGCTCGCTGCGGGCGCTGCCGGGTGCGACGCTGATGACGAGCGCGCCCTCGGTCTCCTTCAGGCTGACCGCGAGCTCCGGGCCGACTCCCGGCGTGTTGCCGTGGTCGTCGACATGGATCTCGACCGGCGCGCTCTCGGCGATGACCGCGTGGTCGTGGTCGTACAGCACGGCCTTCACCTGCTGCTCGCCGGTGACGACGAACCCGTAGGTGTCGCTCAGGGCCCCGGGCGCCACCGTCCAGGCGGCGCTCGCGTCCGGCCGGGTGAACCAGTGGAAGTGGTCCTCGTCGGAGCCGTCGACGACCGCGGTCAGCGAGACCACCTCACCGGTGTGATAGTGCGCACCGGCACCGGTCACGGTGACGGTCACGTCACCGGCGGGATCCTGCGGCAGCTCCTCGCCGACGTAGAAGGTGTACGTCTGCGAGGGCGTGGTCACGGCGGCGCCGCCGGCCAGCGGCGCGACCGTGGCGGCCACGTCGAAGGTGTACGTCCCCTCGGCCGTGAAGCCCCAGTTCGCGTGCTCGTGGTACCCGTAGCTCACGAAGGAGTCGACGCCGTTCGCGGTGCTGAGAAGGGGCTCGGTCCCCTCGCCGTTGTACCAGAGCGCGAAGTCGCCGGGACCCGAGAAGTTCGAGATGGTGCGAGTGATCTCGATCGAGTCGATGGCGTACGCGCTGCTGTCGTACCCGAAGCCCAGGAACAGCTGGCCCGGTCCGTACTGCTGGGGCGCGAGGTAGTACGTCGCCCCGCTGTCGGTGCCCAGTGCGGCAGCCTGGTCGACGCCCGCCGTGCGCGCCGCGACCGAGGGCTTCAGCTGGAACAGGACATCGGCGGGATCGAGGTGCGTCCCGTCGTTGTTGAGCGTGAGCACCGCGTCACCGGCGGCATCGGTCGTGGGGTAGAGCAGGTCGAAGTGCCCCGTGGTGAAGACCGTCCGGTCGTCGAACGGTCCGGCCGCGTGCGCGGCTCCGGCGCCGAGGAGGGAGGCGGCGAGGACCGCCCCCAGCCCGGCGGCGACCGCGGTGCGCGGTCTGGTCAATAGCGATGTCATGAGGGTGACATCCTTTCTCTCTCTGTGGTGGTGGTGTTTCTCGGTCAGGGCCGTTGCCGGCCGGTGGCGCGGACCCGGGAGCCCGCAGCGTTCGTGGAGCCGGCCGTCACCTCGTCCGCAGCCGGGCGCCGCCGTGACGCGGCGCGAGGGCGGAGGCGCCGAGGAAGGCGAGGCCGACCAGGAGGGAGGCCCCGGCGAGACCGGCGAGGTCCGTCGCCATCCGCGGGTTGCCATCACCGGTCTGGGCGAGCGTCAGCTGGCATTCGGCCCCGCTGGCGGTGCGGCCGACGTAGGTGGTCACGGTGCGCTCGCGCACGGCGGAGCGCGGGTCGCCGGGGCCGACGAAGAACGTCAGGGTCGAGGTGCCGCTCATCCGCTGACCGCCGATCGTGCCGCTGAAGGTGAGGTCCGCGTGGTAGGCGCCCGGCTGGGTGAAGGCCCAGATGCCGTGCACGTGGACGCCCGCCGCTCCCACCTCGATGCTCGTGCTGCGGGGGAAGCCGCCCACGGTGCCGAAGTACTGCTCCCCCATCTGCCCCCAGGAGTCGACCGAGTACACGGCCAGGTCACCGGGCCCGGAAAGGTTGTCGAGGGTGAGGGTGATCGGGCCCTGCGCGTTGCCGGCGACCGTCGGGTGCTGCGTGTTCCAGCCCAGCCACGGCACGCCGGACTGCTGGGTCAGCGGGATCTGCCATACGGTGCCGGAGCCGAGGAAGGAGAACTGCCCGCCCGGCGCCTGGCCCGCTGCGGCGTCGCCGAGGTGGAACACGAGCGTGCCCGGGTCGACCCACATCGGTGGCGCCGCACGGTCGTCCTTCACCATGGCCCGGAGGGCTGCGCCCTCCCGCATCGGACCGAAGTCGAAGTGACCGCCGGTGAGGACGTCCACGGTGTCGGGGCGGACGGTGACGGTGACCGGGGTGGGGATGCACTCCTCCACCGCCTGCTCCGGGACGACGACGGCCAGCGGCGTCCAGCCGATCAGGGCGCCGGCGCGGTCGCGGACGACGAGGCGGTGGTCGCCGGTGACGGTGCCCGGCGGGACGGCGATCGCGAAGGCGCCCTCGGCGTTGACCTGCTTCCAGCCGAGATCGACCGGGTCGGACAGCAGCCACGCGGACAGCCAGTGACCGGTCGGGGCGCCGGGGACGGTGACGGTGACCTGGCCGCCGGGGGCGAGGTTCGGAGCGGACAGGCTCACGCCGCCGCGCACCGCCTCGGTGAGGGCCCCAGCGTCCGGCGCCGCGAGAGCGCTCTCGGGGGCGACGGTCGGGTCCTCCTCCGCGGGCTCCTCGTCCGCCGGGTCCTCCTCCCCGGGGGTCGTCGGGGACGGCGACGGGCCCGGGTCGGTCGGGGACGGCGAGGGGGATTCGGACGGCGACGGGCCCGGCTCGGCGGGCTCTTCCGGCCCGGTGGGCTCGGGGTCCGGCTCTTCGTCCTCCGACCCGACGAGGAAGGTGTAGCTCTGGGGCGCGGAGCGCACCGTGCCGCCGGCGACGAGATCGCCCTCGGCCACGACGGTGAAGACATAGGCGCCGGGCTCCGTGAACACCCAGTTGGCGTGCGTGTGCGCACCGACCCACTCGGTGATGGCCGTGCGGGCCGGATCGGTCGAGCTCCACAGGCGCGCCGGTCCCTCCAGGTCGTTCAGGTACAGCTCCACCCGGCCGGGGCCGGTGATCCCCTGCAGTTCGAGGCGCACCTGTTCGTTCACGAACGTGCCGCGCGGCAGGCTCTCGGTCTCCCAGCCCGCCCAGAGCACCCCGGGCAGATAGCTCTGAGAGATCCTCCAGATCGGCGCGCCCGGCTCACCGAGAAAGGCGAAGGCGGGGATGTCCGGGATCACGTCCTTCTGGCGATCGGTCACGTGGAACAGGACGTCGTCGGGATCGAGCACCTGCCCCGCCCCCGAGTCGAGATCGGCGCGGGTCTTCAGCACCAGGCCGCCGTCCTCGTACCGGACGCTCATCGCGTCGGTGTGGTGCCGGTCCAGCACGACGGCGTCGGAGGCTCCGGCAGCGGCGGCCCCCGTCACGGAGGCGAGGACGATGCATGCGGCCCCGAGGGCGGCGAGCAGCCGGCGGGCGGAGCGGGGGCGGGGCCGCCCGGGATCGGGCAGGAGGGTTTCGACGGGCATACGGCAGGTTTCGCTTTTCACATCGGTTCGGATCGCGCGGCGCGAGGCGGGCGTGCATGGCGTGACGGCGCGAAGGGCTTGGCGGGGGCGAAGGGATCGCCTCTGTCAGCGGCGCGGTCGTCACGTCCTATTGAGAATGGTTATCATTTACGTTAGCACGAGCGCAACTCCTCCCGTCATCCCTCCCCCGAGAAAGGCGTCATGCTCTCCCTCCGCTCTCGCCGTCGCATCGCCCCTGCCCTCGCGATCCTCACGGCCGCCGTCCTCGCTCCCAGCGGCTGCGCGCTCTCCCCCGCGGCAGACGACGCCGGGGACGGACGGCTCCGGGTGATCACCACGACCGGGATCCTGGCCGACCTTGCCCGTCAGGTCGCCGGCGCACGCGCCACGGTGACCTCGATCGTGCCCGACGGGGCCGACCCGCACAGCTACGAGCCGACCCTGCGCGACGTGCGCGACATCGTCTACGCCGACGTCGCCTTCACCAACTACCTCCTGCTGGAGGAGCAGAGCATCATCAAGGCGCTCGACGCCAACCTGCGCCCGGGCGTGCCCGACGTCTCACTCGCGGAGAGCGCCGTGAAGTATGCCGCCTCGATCATCCCGCTCGTGGAGGACGTGTCGCTGGACACCGTGTGGCTGGGCGTCCGGGTCGCCGGCACCGGCGGCCACCTCGGCGCCGACCGCACCTCCGACGTGCTCCTCAGCGGCACCGGCATGACCGGACCGGGCACCGACGGCGGCGGCGACCTGCACGCCTATCTCACCGGCACCTTCGGCGACGTGACCCGGTACATCGACTCCACCGACGGCTTCGACGCGGCCACCGGCTTCCGGGACGACACGGTCCGGCTGCCGCCGAACGCGCACACCCACCTCAGCTGGGCCTTCACCGGACCCGGCGTCTACGCCCTCGACGTGCAGGCGAAGCTCCAGGTCGACCCGCGGGCGAAGCCCGTGCCCATCGCCGAGGGCACCCTCGTCTTCGCCGTCGGCGTCGACCCGTACACCGTGCCCGGGCGCACGGGCGCACACGTGCTGAACGCCGGCCACTCCGACCTGACCGTCGACCTGGACGAGGGGCGGTTCCGGATCCTCCTCGATCACGAGCACGGACGCGGCGAGACCCACCAGGAGCTCTTCGACCTCGCCGAGGTCGTAGTGGAGGTGCCCACCAAGGCGCTGCATCAGATCCCGGGCGATCCGGCCTTCCGCTTCCTCGGCCGCGCCGGCGACCCCGTCTACCAACTGCCGCAGGCGGTGCTCGGCAAGCACGTGCACGGCGAGATCGACCCGCACCTCTGGCA
>JBEBWQ010000125.1:0-7163 GCA_040392075.1 Microbacterium sp. | reverse complement strand
CGGGCGACCCGGTCCGACAGATGCAGCAGCTCCGCATGCAGCACCTCGGGATCGATGACGTCGACGGCGAAGGTCTCCTCGTGACCCACGCTCTTCTCCACCCGGCTGGTCTCCACCTGACGGGCGTCCTCACCCCGGGCGAGCTGCGCGATCCGGTTGCCGAGAGAGGGCCCCAGCGCGCGCTCGAGCGCGGCCGGCGGGGCCAGGCGCACGTCGCGCACGGTGTGCAGGCCGCGGCGTTCCAGGGCCTCGGCCGCTTTGGGGCCGACGCCCCACAAGGCGCGCACCGAGCGGGGGTCGAGGAAGGCCTGCGTGTCCGCGGCGGCGACCACGAGCAGGCCGTCGGGCTTGGAGAACGTCGAGGCCATCTTGGCCACGTGCTTGGTCTCGGCCACGCCCACGGAGCAGGTGATCCCGACCTCCGCCGCCACCCGCGCCCGGATGCGCTCGGCGATCTCGCGAGGACTCCCCCACAGACGCCGGGCGCCCTGCACGTCGAGGAAGGCCTCGTCGATCGACAGCGGCTCGACCAGCGGCGTGAAGGACTCGAACAGCCGGAACACCTCCGCCGACACCTCCTGGTACCGCGGGAAGGAGGGCGGGATCACCCGGGCCTGCGGGCACAGCCGGAGCGCCTGGCCGACGGGCATCGCCGATCGCACACCGTACCGGCGCGCCTCGTACGAGGCGCTGGAGACCACGCCGCGCCCCTCGGTCCCGCCGATGATCAGCGGCAGACCGCGCAGAGAAGGGTCGTCCAGCACGGCCACGGCGGCATAGAACGCATCCATGTCGACATGGAGGATGCGCGTGCCGGCGTCGTCCGCTCCCGGAGGAGAGACGATCCGTCCCGATCCGTCGCCGCGTCCCATGCGTCCATTCTCCCGCGGAGGTCCGACACCGCGCCTCCCCCGCGTGCACCGCTCCGGACCCCCGCCCGACGCCCGACGCCCCGGCGCCCCGCCGGGCCGAACGGGTGGCGGGTACCGGTTCCGACGTGGCGCACGCAGAAAGAAGAAAGAAGAGGGCGGGCGAACCGTGGATCGCCCGCCCTCTTCCTCCGTGCCTACTGCGCCGCACGCTCCAGCACGAGCTCGCGCACGCGGGCCGCATCGGCCTGGCCCTTCATCGCCTTCATCACCGCGCCGATGACGGCGCCGGCGGCCTGCACCTTGCCGTCCTTGATCTTGGCGAGGACGTCGGGCTGCGCGGCCAGGGCCTCGTCGATGGCGGCGATGAGCGCGCCGTCGTCGGAGACGACCGCGAGACCGCGCGCGTCCACGACCTCCTGCGGCGTCCCTTCGCCGGCGATGACCCCCTCCAGCACCTGCCGGGCGAGCTTGTCGGTGAGCGTGCCCGCGTCGACGAGCCCCTGGAGGGCGACGACGTCGGCCGGGGAGACGAGCTCCGCGGCGTCCCGCTCCTGCGCGTTGGCGACGCGGCTGATCTCGCCGGTCCACCACTTCCGCGCCGCCGCGGGGCTGCACCCCGCCGCGATGGTCGCCTCCACCTGGTCGATGAGGCCGCCGTTGCGCACGTCCTGGAACTCCAGGTCGGTGAAGCCCCACTCGGCCTTCAGGCGGCGACGACGCGCGACCGGCTGCTCCGGGAGAGCGGCCCGCAGCTCCTCGATGAGCGCCGCCGAGGGCTGCACCGGCAGCAGGTCGGGCTCGGGGAAGTAGCGGTAGTCGTCGGCGTCCGACTTGGGCCGGCCGGGCGACGTGGTCCCGGTGTCCTCGTGCCAGTGCCGGGTCTCCTGGATGATCGTCCCGCCGTCGGCGAGGATCTGCGCCTGACGCTGGATCTCGTGGCGCACGGCGCGCTCCACCGAGCGCATCGAGTTGACGTTCTTCGTCTCGGTGCGGGTGCCGAGCGGCCCCGGCTCCTCGCCGGCCGGGACGCGCGGGCGGAGCGACACGTTGGCGTCGCAGCGCAGGTTCCCGCGCTCCAGGCGGGCCTCGGAGATGCCCAGGCCCCGCACGATGTCGCGGATCGCGGACACGTAGGACTTCGCGATCTCGGGAGCGCGGTGCTCGGCGCCGAAGATCGGCTTGGTGACGATCTCGACCAGCGGGACGCCCGCGCGGTTGTAGTCGACCAGCGAGTACTCGGCGCCCTGGATGCGGCCGGTCGCCCCGCCCATGTGGGTGAGCTTGCCGGCGTCCTCCTCCATGTGCGCGCGCTCGATCGGGATCGTCACGAGCGTGCCGTCCTCCAGCTCCACCTCGACGGAGCCCTCGTAGGCGATCGGCTCGTCGTACTGGGAGATCTGATAGTTCTTGCCGAGATCGGGGTAGAAGTAGTTCTTCCGGGCGAACCGGCTCGACTCGGCGATCGAGCAGCCGAGTGCGAGGCCGAGGCTGATCGAGGAGCGCACCGCGATGGCGTTCACCGTCGGCATCGCGCCGGGGAGGCCCAGGTCGACGGGGGCGATGAGCGTGTTCGGCTCGGCGGCGTGGTACTTCTCGTTCGCCGGGTTCGGGGCCGCCGAGAACATCTTGGTCTCGGTGTTCAGCTCGACGTGCACCTCGAACCCGAGGACCGGTTCGAACAGCTCGAGCGCACGCTCGAAGTCCATCAGCTTCGCCTTGGCCATCAGCGGACCCCTCCCCTGAGCTCGGGTGCCCGGGTGAGCAGAGGCGCCCCCCAGTCGTTCAGCAGCAGCGCCTCCAGTGCCGCACCCACCCGGTACAGACGCGCGTCCTCCCGGGCCGGGGCGAGGAACTGGATGCCGACCGGCAGTCCGTCGTCCTCCGCCAGCCCCGAGGGCAGCGAGATGCCCGGGATGCCGGCGAGGTTCGCCGGGATCGTGGTGATGTCGTTGAGGTACATCTGCAGCGGGTCGTCGATCCGCTCGCCGAGCCGGAACGCGGTCGTCGGCGCGGACGGGGTGGCGATCACGTCGACCTGACCGAACGCCTGGGCGAAGTCCTGCTGGATCAGCGTGCGCACCTTCTGCGCGCTGCCGTAGTAGGCGTCGTAGTAGCCGGCCGAGAGGGCGTAGGTGCCGAGGATGATGCGGCGCTTGACCTCGGGGCCGAAGCCGGCCTCGCGGGTGGCGGCCATCACGTCCTCCACCGTCGCACCGCCCTCGGGGGTGACCCGCAGGCCGAAGCGCACGGAGTCGAACTTCGCGAGGTTGCTCGAGGCCTCCGCGGGGAGGATCAGGTAGTACGCGGCGACGCCGTACTCGAAGTGCGGGGCGCTGATCTCGACGATCTCCGCGCCCTGCGCCGCCATCAGCTCCAGCGAGCGGCGGAAGGAGGCCGAGACACCGGGCTGGAATCCCGTGTCGGGGAGCTCGCGGACCACGCCGATGCGCAGGCCCTTCAGGATCTCGCCCCGGGCGCCCTCACGGGCGGCCGCCGCGAACGACGGCCAGGCGTCGGCGAGCGAGGTGGAGTCGTGCGGGTCGTGGCCGCCGATCACATCGTGCAGCAGCGCGGAGTCGAGCACCGTGCGGCTGACCGGGCCCACCTGGTCGAGGCTCGAGGCCAGGGCGATCGAGCCGTACCGGCTGACCCCGCCGTAGGTCGGCTTGACGCCGACGGTGCCCGTGACCGAGGCCGGCTGGCGGATCGAGCCGCCGGTGTCCGAGCCGAGCGCGAGCGGCGCCTCGAAGGCGGCGACCGCCGCGGCGGATCCGCCGCCCGAGCCGCCGGGGATCCGGTCGAGGTCCCACGGGTTGCGGGTGGGGCCGTAGGCGGAGAACTCGGTGGAGGAGCCCATCGCGAACTCGTCCATGTTGGTCTTGCCCAGCGGCACCAGGCCCGCGGCGCGGGAACGGGCCACGACCGTGGCATCGAAGGGCGAGAGGTAGCCCTCCAGGATCCTCGATCCGCTGGTGGTGGGCTGGTCGGTCGTGACGAGCACGTCCTTGATCGCCAGCGGCACGCCGGCGACGGGGCCCAGAGATTCGCCCGCGGCGCGGCGACGGTCGATCTCGGCGGCGGCGTCCAGCGCCCCGTCGTGCACGTGCAGGAAGGCGTGGACGTCCCCGTCGACGGCGGCGATGCGGTCGAGGTGCGCCTGCGTCGCCTCGACGCTCGACACCTCGCCCGCGGTCAGGCGCTCGGCCAGTTCCGCGGCGGTCCAGCGGATGATCTCGCTCACTGCTCTTCCCCCAGGATGGCGGTCACCCGGAAGCGTCCGTCGGCCGCGTCGGGCGCGTTCTGCAGCGCCTGCGCGCGGGTGAGGGTCTCCCCCACGACGTCGGGCCGGAACACGTTGGTGAGCGGGATCGGATGGCTCGTGGCGACCACGTCGGCCGTGGCCACCTCGGACACCTTGGCGATGTTGTCGACGATGGCGTCGAGCTGCCCGGTGAGGCGCGTCACCTCGTCGTCCTGGAGCTGGATGCGTGCGAGCATGCCGAGATGGCGCACGAGATCGGGGGTGATTTCAGACACCCCTCCAGTCTAGGAGGGACCGCCGACGCCGGACGCCGCACGGCCCTCCCCGGCAGGGCGACGTCGGCGGTCGCCCCTAGGCTGACTCCATGACGACGTACGACCCGCCGCGCCCGTGGATCCGCAGCTACGCGGAGGGTGTGCCCGCCGACCTCGATCCGGTGAGCGGCTCCCTGGTGGACATCGTGGCGGCCTCGGCCCGCGACTATCCGGACGCGCCCGCGCTGGAGTTCTTCGGGCGCGAGACCACCTACGCCCAGCTCCAGGGCGCCATCGACCGTGCCGCCGCCGGCCTCCGCGCCCAGGGGGTGCGGGCGGGCGACCCGGTGGCGATCGTGCTGCCCAACTGCCCGCAGCACATCGTCGCCTTCTACGCCGTCCTGCGCCTGGGCGCGGTCGTCGTGGAGCACAACCCGCTGTATACCCCGCGGGAGCTACGCAAGCAGTTCGAGGACCACGGCGCGACGCACGCCATCGTGTGGAGCAAGGTCGTCAGGACCGTGCAGGAGTTCCCCGCCGACCTCGCGGTGCAGACCCTCATCACGGTGGACGTCACCCGGGCGATGCCCGCGAGGACGCGCCTGCTCCTGCGGCTTCCGGTCGCGAAGGCCCGCGAGTCGCGCGCCGCCCTCACCGAGAGAGTGCGCGGCGCCGTGCCCTGGGAGCAGATCGTCGGCCACGCCCCGCTGCCGGAGGGCTTCCCCCGTCCCGGGACGGACGACCTGGCCATCATCCAGTACACCTCGGGGACCACCGGCACCCCCAAGGGCGCCTCCCTCACCCACCGCAACCTGCTCGCCAACGCCGCTCAGGCACGCGCCTGGGTGCCGGCGATCACCCGCGGCGACGGCTGCGTCGTCTACGCGGTCCTCCCGATGTTCCACGCCTACGGGCTCACCCTGTGCCTCACCTTCGCGATGTCGATGGGCGCGCGCCTGGTGCTGTTCCCGAAGTTCGATCCCGACCTGGTCCTGGAGGTCACGAGGAGACACCCCGCCACGTTCCTCCCGCTCGTCCCGCCCATCGCCGAACGCCTGCTCCGGGCATCGGAGGAGAAGGGCGTCCCGCTGGCGGGGACCGAGATCGCGATCTCCGGGGCGATGGCGCTCTCGCATCAGCTGGTGCTGCCGTTCGAGGAGGCCAGCGGCGGCTATCTCGTGGAGGGCTACGGCCTCAGCGAGTGCTCCCCCGTGCTGATGGCCAACCCGGTCGCCGACAATCGCGTCCCCGGGACCGTGGGGCTGCCGCTGCCGGGAACCGAGTGCCGGGTCGTGGACCCCGACGAGCCCACGAAGGACGTGGAGCCGGGGGCGGCGGGCGAGCTGATCGTCCGTGGCCCGCAGGTCTTCTCCGGCTACTACGGGAAGCCCGAGGAGACCGAGGCGGTCTTCGTGGGCGACTGGTTCCGCACGGGCGACATCGTCACGATCGACGAGGACGGGTTCGTGCGGATCGTCGACCGGATCAAGGAGCTCATCATCACCGGCGGGTTCAACGTCGCCCCCACCGAGGTGGAGATCGCCCTGCGCCAGCATCCGGCCGTGGCCGACGCCGCCGTGGTGGGGCTGCCGAGCGCGCACTCCGGCGAGGAGGTGGTCGCGGCGGTCGTCGCGGACGGCTCCCCCGAGCTCGATGTGGAGGAGCTGCGGGAGTTCGTCCGCGGGATCCTCACGCCCTACAAGGTCCCCCGTCGCATCTTCGTGGTGGACGAGCTGCCGACCTCGCTGATCGGCAAGGTGCTGCGGCGTCAGGTCAGGGAGAAGGTGCTCGCGCTGACCGGCGGCCAGTGACCCCCGCACCCGATTCGGCCGAATCACAGGCAGAAGGCCGGTCGAGGCACTATCGTGGGGAAGTGAATCCTGACGACGCTGTGCCCCTGGAAGCCCCCGAGACCCCCGGATTCGAGGAGCTCGGCATCACCGGCCCCGTCCTCAAGGCCATCCGGGATCTCGGCTACGAGACGCCCTCCCCGATCCAGGCCGCGACCATCCCGACCCTCCTCTCCGGACGCGACGTCGTCGGCATGGCCCAGACCGGCACCGGCAAGACGGCGGCCTTCGCGCTGCCGGTGCTGGAACGCCTCGACGTCTCGCAGAAGACGCCGCAGGCGCTCGTGCTCGCGCCGACCCGCGAGCTCGCCCTGCAGGTCTGCGAGGCGTTCGAGTCGTACGCCTCGAAGATGAAGGGCGTGCACGTCCTCCCCGTCTACGGCGGCCAGGGCTACGGCGTGCAGCTGTCGGCGCTGCGGCGCGGCGTGCACGTGATCGTCGGCACGCCCGGCCGCATCATGGACCACCTCGCCAAAGGCACCCTCGACCTCTCCGAGCTGCAGTACCTGGTGCTCGACGAGGCCGACGAGATGCTGAAGATGGGCTTCGCCGAGGACGTCGAGCAGATCCTCGCGCAGACGCCCGAGGAGAAGCAGGTCGCGCTGTTCTCGGCGACCATGCCTCCGCAGATCCGCCGCCTCGCCCAGCAGTACCTGCGCGACCCCGAGGAGATCACGGTCAAGTCGAAGACCGCGACGGGCACGAACATCACCCAGCGCTATCTGATCGTCTCCTATGCGCAGAAGGTCGACGCGCTCACCCGCATCCTCGAGGTGGAGAACTTCGAGGGGATGATCGTCTTCGTCCGCACGAAGAACGAGACCGAGACCCTCGCCGAGAAGCTGCGCGCCCGCGGCTACTCGGCGGCCGCGATCAACGGCGACGTCGCCCAGGTGCAGCGCGAGCGCACCGTCAACCAGCTCAA
>JBEBWQ010000124.1:0-7228 GCA_040392075.1 Microbacterium sp. | reverse complement strand
TGGTGCAGTCGCCGACCGCGTAGATGTTGGAGACCGAGGTGCGCGCCACCCGGTTGACGCGGATGTGCCCGGACTCGGTGAGCTCCACGCCCGCCTCCTCCAGCCCGATCCCGGCCGTGGACGGGATCGACCCGACCGCCATCAGGCAGTGGCTGCCGGTGACCGTCGACCCGTCGGAGAGGGTGACCGTCACCCCGTCGGCGGTGCGCTCCACCCGCTCCGCGCGCGACTTCGCCAGCACGCGCATCCCGCCCCGGGTGAAGACCTCCTCGAGCACGTGCGCGGCGTCCTCGTCCTCCCCCGGCAGCACGCGGTCGCGGCTGGAGACCAGGGTCACCTCGGCGCCGAGGTTCATGTACGCGGAGGCGAACTCCGCACCGGTGACGCCCGAGCCCACCACGATGAGGTGCTCCGGAAGGGCGGGCAGGTCGTAGAGCTGGGTCCAGGTGAGGATCCGCTCCCCGTCGGGCTTCGCGCTCGGCAGTTCCCGCGGATACGCGCCCACCGCGATCACCAGGGTGTCGGCCTCGACCCGGTCGAAATCGGTGCCGCCGGGGCCGGTGGCCACGACGATCGCGCCCCGGTCCTCCAGCCGGCCGTGCCCGGTGAGGATGTTCACCCCGGCGTCCAGCAGAGCGCGGCGCATGTCCTCGGACTGCTGGTGGGCGAGGCCGATGAGCCGCTTGTTCACGGCGGCGAGGTTGATCGCCACGCGGGGCTTGAGCGGACGCCCGCTGTCGGCCTGCGCGTAGAACTGCACGCCCAGCTCGCTGGCCTCGCTGATCGCCACCGCCGCGTCCGCCGTGGCGATGAGGCCCTTCGAGGGCACCACGTCGGTGAGCACCGCGGATCCGCCCACGCCGACGCGCTCGATCAGGGTCACCTCCGCGCCGAGCTGGGCCGCGGCCAGGGCCGCCTCGTAACCGCCGGGACCGCCGCCGAGGACGGCCACGCTCTGGGAGCGCTCGAATGCGAAGGACGACATGCGCTCCATTCTCCCCGAAACGGGGACGGACGTGCGCCGCCCCCTCGCCCGGCATCTCGCACGCCTCGCGCATCCCGTCGCCGCGCAGCTCCCGGATCCGGCCGCGTCCCGTCATTCCGCGACGAACGGATGCGGTGCGCGCGCGACGGTGCCGATTCGCGCGCTCCTCTCCTAAAGTTGATCCCATGCCGACTTCCGCCTCGCACCCCCTCGACGACCCGAGCGTCTCCCCCTTCGCCATCGCGGCGGAGGCCGCCGCCGACATCGCTCGGCTCACCGGCGTCGAGCGGCATGACATCGGCCTCACGCTCGGCAGCGGCTGGGCCCGGGCCGCGGACCTCATCGGCGAGACCACCGCGACCCTGCCCGCCACCGAGGTGACCGGCTTCTCCCGCCCCGCTCTGGAGGGGCACCCGGGCACGATCCGCTCCGTGCTGACCCCGAAGGGCACGCGCGTGCTGGTGATCGGGGCGCGGACCCACTACTACGAGAACCACGGCGTGCGCCGGGTCGTGCACAGCGTGCGCACCGCGGCGGCGGCCGGGGCGAGGATCATGGTGCTCACCAACGGCGCCGGCGGCATCAAGGAGACCTGGCAGGCGGGGCAGCCGGTGCTCATCAGCGACCACATCAACCTCACCGCGGATTCGCCGCTGGAGGGGGCGACCTTCGTCGACCTCACCGACCTGTACTCGCGCCGTCTGCGCGACATCGCCCGCGCGGTCGATCCGACTCTCGACGAGGGCGTGTACACCCAGTTCCGCGGTCCGCACTATGAGACCCCGGCCGAGGTGCAGATGGCGAGGATCATCGGCGGGCACATCGTCGGCATGTCCACCGCGCTGGAGGCGATCGCCGCCCGCGAGGCCGGCATGGAGGTGCTCGGCTTCTCCCTCATCACGAACCTCGCCGCCGGGATCTCGCCGCACCCGCTCAGCCACGAGGAGGTCCTGGAGGCGGGCCGCACCGCCGAACCGGTGATCTCCGCCCTGCTCGCCCGCGTGGTGGAGGAGCTGTGAGCGCGGGGGACGAGCTGCTCGCGCAGGCGCGTGCCTGGCTGCGGCAGGACCCGGACCCGGAGACCCGCGACGAGCTGGCCGGCATCGTCACCGGCGCGGCCCAGGGGCGCAAGGCGGCGCTGGCGGAGCTGAGCGACCGCTTCGACGGGCGCCTCGCGTTCGGCACCGCGGGGCTGCGCGGCGAGCTCGGCGCGGGTCCGCGTCGGATGAACCGGGTCCTCGTCGCCCAGGCGGCGGCAGGGCTCGCGGCGTACCTGAACGAGCGCGCCGCCGGGACCCGCCCGACCGTTGTCGTCGGCTACGACGGCCGGAAGAACTCCCGCCGCTTCGCCCTCGACTCCGCCGAGGTGTTCGCCGGCGCCGGCATCCGCGCGGTGCTCCTGCCCCGTCCGCTCCCGACGCCCCTGCTGGCCTTCGCGGTGCGCCACCTCGGCGCGTCCGCGGGCGTGATGGTGACCGCCAGCCACAACCCGCCGCGCGACAACGGCTACAAGGTGTATCTGGGCGGGACCGACGAGGGCGCGCAGATCGTCCCTCCGGCCGACGCGCTCATCGCGGCCGCGATCGACCGCGCCGCCGCTGGCGACATCGGGGACCTCCCCCGCGCGGCGGACTACGAGGTGGCCGGCGACGACATCGTGCAGGCCTACGCGGAGGCGACCGCCGCCGTCTCCCCCGCCCCCGCCGGCGTCGAGGGGATGCGCTGGGTGTACACGGCGATGCACGGCGTGGGCGCCGAGACCTTCGCCCGCGTCGTGGCTCAGGCGGGCTATCCGGCACCGGTCGCGGTCGCCGAGCAGAACGACCCCGACCCCGCCTTCCCGACCGTCGCCTTCCCGAACCCCGAGGAGCCGGGGGCGATGGACCTCGCCTTCGCCTGCGCGCGGCGCTCGGGTGCGGAGTTCATCCTCGCGCACGATCCCGATGCCGACCGTCTCGCCGTCGCCATCCCGGATGCGGCCGTGGCCGGCGGGTGGCGGCGCCTGACCGGCAACGAGGTCGGCCTGCTGCTCGGCGCCCGGGCCGCGCGCGCCGCGGAGGGCACCGCCGGCGCCACCCTCGCCTGCTCGCTGGTCTCCTCCCCCGGTCTCGGCGTCATCGCCGCGCACCACGGCATCCGGCACGCCGAGACCCTCACCGGCTTCAAGTGGATCTCCCGTGCGCCGGGCATCGTCTACGGCTTCGAGGAGGCCCTGGGCTACCTGGTCAATCCGGGGACGGTGCGCGACAAGGACGGCATCTCCGCCGCGGTGGCGCTGCTGGGACTGGCGGCCGAGGCCCGGGCGCGCGGCGCGCGGCTGACGGAGCTCCTCGCCGAGCTCGGCGAGACCTACGGGCACTTCGCCAGCGGCCAGGTGTCGGTGCGGGTCACCGACCTCGCCGTGATCGCGACCGTCATGGCGTCCCTCCGCGCCGAGCCGCCGCGCGCCTTCGGCGAGACCGCCGTCGCCGGGGCCGAGGACCTCCTCGTCCCCGGCGGGGCGCTGCCTCCCGGGGACGTGCTGCGCTACGCGCTCGCCGACGGGTCGCGCGTGATCGTGCGCCCCAGCGGCACCGAGCCGAAGCTGAAGGTCTATCTCGACGCGCGCGCCGACAGCGCCGCCGCCGCCCGCGCGCGCATCACCGCCCTCGAGGACGCGGTCCGCGCCCTCCTCGCCGACCGCGGCTGAGGGCGGGACGGATCAGGGCAACGGGACCGACGACCCGGCCCCGGAAGGCAACGGGACGGCGGTGCGGGGCGCGCGGGCGTCAGCCGATCGCGCCCTGGAGGTCGGCGAGCGTGTCGCCGTAGTTCACGCGGATGACCGGGAGGGCGTACCGGTCCGTGCCGATCGAGACGTAGCCCGGCTCGATCGTGCGACCGAACCAGTACCCGGCGAGCGCCACGCCCTCCTTGGTGGTGTCGTTGTAGTGCCCGAAGGGGTAGGCGACGACCTCCTTCGCCCCGACGATCGCGGCGGAGGCGTCCAGGTCCGCGGCGATCTCCTCGGCGGAGAGGTTCGTCATCAGGCCCTGGCCGTTGTCGCCGGCCCGGTGCATGTCGTTCGTGTGCGACCGGGTGAGCACGAAGGTCGAGGGCGACGGCAGCTGGTTGTCCACGGTGATCATGAACGAGGTCGTGAGCAGGCCCAGGCGGTCCACGATCGGCACCGCGAGGTCGTACCAGGTGGGATCCGCGTCGTCGTCGGTGATGATGACCGAGCGGTTCGGCAGGAACAGCCGCCCGTCCACGAACGCGTTCAGCTCGTCCCAGGTGGGCAGATAGAAGCCGCCGGTGGCGAGGTAGTCCATGTGCTGCTCGAAGTCGCCGATGTAGGCGTAGTTGCCGCGCAGCCAGCCGTCCTCGCCCTCCGGGCGGGTGGTGAACTGGTGGTACATCAGGATCGGGATGCGCGCCTCCTCGGCGGCGTTCTGCTCCGGGCTCACCCAGGCGGCGTGCAGGGTGATCTCCCGGTCCGTGCAGGCGACCTTCTCCGCGCCGTTCACGCGCCCGGGCACCGCGAGCGCCGCGGCGTCCTCCGCCGTGGCGTACCAGCCGGCGAACACGCTCCCCTCGCGATCCGGGATCGGCAGTGCGGCGTACAGCGCGCCCTCGGACTGCAGCTGGGGCTCCGCGGGGACGCCCTCCCCGGCGAAGCTCACCGCGCAGGCGGCGGGATCGGAGCTGTCGGCGAGCAGCTGCTGCGCCGGAGTGAGCGGCTCGGGCTCCGGTGCCGGTGCCGCGGCGGGGGCCGTCTCCTCCGGAGCGGGGACGGCTGCCGGGCGCGTCAGCGCCCACACCGTCACCCCGATCGCGACGAACAGCGCGAGCGCGACGATCGCGATCGTGCGGGTCAGCCGCCGACGCCGGCGGCGGACGCGCTCGGTGGAGCGGGAGGAGGGCGTGCTCACCGGCGGCGACCGCCCCCCTGGGAAGCGCGGGCGAAGCCTGCGGCGATCAGCTCGACGAGCTCCTCGCGCTCCTCCACCGGGAGGAACGCGCCGGCGGCCGCGTTGAACTGGAAGGCCTCGAGGTCCTCCAGCCCGTAGCCGAAGGTCTCGCTGAGCAGCGCGAGCTCACGGGTGAGGGAGGTGGCGCTCATGGTGCGGTTGTCGACGTTCACGGTCACCGAGAACCCCAGCTGGTAGAGCAGGTCGAAGGGGTGGTCCACGAGCTCGGAGCCCCAGGCCGCGATGGCCCCGGTCTGCAGGTTGGAGGAGGGCGAGAGCTCCAGCGGGATCTCGCGGTCGCGCACCCACTGGGCCAGGCTCCCCAGACGCACCTGCACCTCGTCGCCCTCCTGCTCGACGATCTCCAGGTCCTCGGCGATCCGCACGCCGTGGCCGAGGCGCAGCGCGCGCCCGTCGATCAGCGCGGAGCGGATCGAGTCGAGCCCCGCGGCCTCGCCGGCGTGCACGGTGACGGGGAAGAACTCCTGCGCGAGGTAGTCGAACGCCGCCCGGTGGTTCGAGGGCGGGAAGCCGTCCTCCGGACCGGCGATGTCGAATCCGACCGCGCCGCGGTCACGGAAGGCGACCGCGAGCTCGGCGATCTCGCGAGCCCGGTCGGTGTGACGCATCGCCGTCACGAGCTGGCCCACGCGGATGCCGCGCCCCGCGGCGGCCGCCGCGTCCTCGCCCTCCTCGATGCCCTGCTGGACGGCCTCGACGGTCTCCTCAAGCGACAGGCCGCGGGCCAGGTGCTGCTCGGGGGCCCAGCGCACCTCCCCGTAGATCACGCCGTCCACGGCGAGATCCTCGACGAACTCACGGGCGACGCGGGTGAGTCCCTCCCGCGTCTGCATGACCGCGGTGGTGAGGTCGAAGGTCTTCAGGTACTCCACCAGCGATCCGGAGTCGCTCTGCGTCCGGAACCAGCTGCCGAGCGCCGCAGCGTCCCTCTCCGGGACCTCCAGGCCGATCGCGTCGGCCAGCTCGATGATCGACGCCGGGCGCACCGCGCCGTCCAGGTGGTCGTGCAGCGAGATCTTCGGCAGGCTGCGCAGGGAGGCACCGTCCACGGTCGCGTCGCCGGTCGATTCGATGGTCATGGGGTTCCTCTCGTGGGGGCGGGAGCCGGGCCTGCGGAGCGTCGGCGGAGCGGGAGGCCGCGCAGGGGGCCGGGATCATGCTAGCGGGGCGGGGCTGATATCTGGCCCCTCGACCCGCTCGGGCTCCCCCGGCCGGCCGGGCGAACGGGACGGGGTCTCAGGCGGTGATGCGCTCGCGCACGAGCGGGCCGCGGACGGGTGTCGTGATGCCGGGGGGCGCCACGGACCACGCCCCCTCGAGCGCCTCCTCGGCACGGGCGAACCGCGCGGCGTCGTCGGCGGCGAGGGTGAACAGCGGCTGCCCGGCCCGGACATGATCGCCGGGCTTCGCGTGCAGCTCGATCCCCGCGGCGGCCACGACCGCGTCCTGGGCACGGGCGCGCCCGGCCCCCAGCCGCCACGCGGCGACCCCGAAGGGCAGGGCCTCCATCCGCTCCACGACCCCGTCGGAGGGGGCGACGACGACCTGCGTCTCGCGGGCCACGGGAAGCGGCGCGTCGGGATCGCCGTCCTGCGCACGGATCATCCGTCGCCAGACGTCCATCGCGCGGCCCGAGTCCAGCGCATCCGCCACGTCGGCATCCGGGAGGCCGGCCAGCGCGAGCATCTCCTCGGCGAGGGCGACGGTCAGCTCGCGCACGTCCGCCGGTCCGCCGCCGGCGAGTACCTCGACGGATTCGCGCACCTCGTTCGCGTTCCCGATCGCGCGCCCCAGCGGCACGTTCATGTCGGTGAGGAGGGCGGTGGTGCGCACGCCGGAGTCGGTGCCGAGCTCCACCATCGTGCGGGCGAGCTCGCGCGCGCGGGCGATGTCCTGCATGAAGGCGCCGGAGCCGAACTTCACGTCCAGCACGAGCGCCTCCGTGCCCTCGGCGATCTTCTTCGACATGATGCTCGAGGCGATGAGCGGGATCGCCTCGACGGTCCCGGTGACGTCGCGCAGGGCGTACAGCCGCTTGTCGGCCGGGGCGAGTCCGGAGCCCGCGGCGCAGATCACCGCCCCGACCTCGCGCAGCTGCGCGGTGAGCTCGTCGTTGCTCAGGGCGGCGCGCCACCCGGGGATCGACTCGAGCTTGTCGAGCGTGCCGCCGGTGTGCCCCAGGCCCCGGCCGCTCAGCTGCGGGACGGCCACCCCGAAGCTCGCCACCAGCGGCGCCAGCGGCAGGGTGATCTTGTCCCCCACCCCGCCGGTG
>JBEBWQ010000123.1:0-7237 GCA_040392075.1 Microbacterium sp. | reverse complement strand
AGAAGCACGGCACCACGCCGATGTCGAGCTGTCTGCCGCTGCTCGTGCAGATGCCCATCTTCTTCGCCCTGTTCAGCGTGCTGCGCGATGTGGGAACGCACGCTAAGGCGGGCGGCGGAGGCGTCGGGTTGCTGACGCCGATGCTCACCAAGGAGTTCTACGACGCGAAGCTGTTCGGCACCGTGTCCCTGCACGAGACGCTCGGTGACGCGTGGTCGGCGCAGAACACCCCGGCCATCGTGCTGCTGGTGATCCTCGTCGTGCTCATGATCGGCTCGCAGTTCTACACGCAGCTGCAGATCATCTCGAAGAACCTGTCGCCGGAGGCCAAGACCGGCCAGGCGTACCAGATGCAGAAGATCATGCTCTACGTGCTGCCGCTGGGATTCATCTTCTCGGGCGTCTTCTTCCCGCTCGGCGTCGTCGTGTACTGGTTCGTCTCGAACCTGTGGACGATGGCCCAGCAGTTCCTCGTCATCCGCGAGATGCCGACCCCGGGCTCGGAGGCCGCGAAGGCCCGTGAGGAGCGTCTCGCGCGCAAGGGCAAGGCGCTCGACTCCTCCGGCAAGGTCGTCCCGATGGCGGCGTACGAGGCCGAGCAGCAGCGTCTGCTCGAAGAGGCCGAGAAGCAGAAGGCGCAGGCGCCCAAGCGGCAGCAGCCGATGGGCAAGAAGCGGGCGAAGAAGAAGGGGGAGGGCGCATGACCGTCGAGAACCAGACCGGTGCGGAGGAGTCCACCGTCGCACAGCTCGAGCACGAAGGGGATGTCGCCGCCGACTTCCTCGAGGAGCTCCTGGACATCGCCGACATCGACGGCGACCTGACCCTGGACGTGCGCCAGGGGCGGGCGTACGTGTCCGTCGAGGCGGAGGGCGACGCCCTGGCGCTGATCGCCGCTCCCGACACGGTGCAGGCGCTGCAGGAGGTCACGCGCCTCGCGGTGCAGAGCGCGACCGGCCGGTTCTCCCGGCTGATCCTGGACATCGGCGGGTCCCGCGACGCCCGGCGCCTCCAGCTCGAGGCCCTCGTCGACGCCGCCGTCGTGAAGCTCGACGAGGGCGCCTCGCAGGCGTCCCTTCCGTCCATGTCGAGCTATGAGCGCAAGCTCGTGCACGACATCGTGTCGGAACGGGGCCTGACCTCCGAGTCCTTCGGCGAGGGCGCCGATCGGCACACCGTCATCCGCCGGCACTGAGCCGGAGGGATGGGATGAGCGACGTCGAGCTCGAACCCGGGATCGCAGCTGAGCTGTTCGGCGCGCGGATCGAGACCGCCCGCGCCTTCACCGCCGCCCTGGCGCGGGAGGGCGAGGAGCGCGGACTGATCGGACCGCTGGAGCTGCCGCGCCTGTGGACGCGGCACATCCTCAACAGCGTCATCGCGGCACCCCTCTTCCAGGGCTCCGTCGCGGACATCGGCTCGGGGGCGGGCCTCCCCGGCCTCGTCCTGGCGATCGCGCGGCCGGACGTGCAGTGGACGCTGGTCGAGCCGATGGAACGACGCATCACCTGGCTGAACGAGCAGGTCGCCGCTCTCGGCCTCGACAATGTGACGGTCGTCCGGGCTCGCGGGGAGGACGTCCGCCCGCTGGCCTCGTTCGACATGGTGACCGCCCGGGCCGTCAGCGCGCTGCGGACGCTGATCCCGTTCACCGTCCCGCTGCTCCGTGACGGGGGAGAGCTCGCGCTGCTCAAGGGCGTCAACGCCCAGGCGGAGATCGCGGCCGCGGAGAAGGCGATCCGGAAGTTCCGGCTCACCGATGTGCGCGTCGAGGTCCTCGGCGAGGGCGTGCTGACCGAGACGACCCGGGTGCTCCGAGCCCGCGTGAAGCGCGCCGGATGATATTAAAATACCTCTGATCAGGTATTTTTCCTTCTTTCAGTCCCTGTTTTCCTGAAGGACCGGCTGGCGGAGGATCGTGCGCTGGCGCTCGGGCGGGACCCGGCGGAAGTCGCTGAGGTAGATCTCGTGGTGCTTTCCGGTCGGGCGCAGTCCCTGTGAGGGGAGGAAGCGGTCGTGGAGCTCGGCGAGCACCGGGGCTTCGTCGTCGAAGGAGCCGACGTGCAGCGTCTGCACGCAGCATCCTTCGGCGAGGGTCTCGACGCGGACGTCATCGAGACGCGGCGGCCGAGGGTCCTTTGCTCCGACGCGGGAGAGGGCCTGCTCCACCATGTCCTCCTCTACCCACTCCGGAACGAGGAGGAGAAGAGTCCACCTCCACTGGTTCTTGTCCCGCCGGGCGGTGAACGCGGCCATGTCGTCGGCCCACCAGAGCCCCTCGAGCGGAGGGACGACGTAGTCGCGGCCGAGTTCGCGCTTGCTTGCGAACTTCACCGCGTAGGCGACGGGATAGAGGGTCTCGATCGACGCGCTGAAAGCAGGGGAGCTGTTCGGATCGCCCTGTCCGCTGAGGGTGAGGCAGCTCATCGGCGGGAGGTCGAGGACACGGAACTCTCCGCGCCCGGCCTGATAGCCGTCGAGGGTCTTCTTGAAGTCGATCTTCTCGGGCACCGCTCACCCCGTTCCGTCGTTCCGTCCGTGGTTCCCGAGCCTAGCGAGTGCGTCGGGGGAACGGTGGTCTGAGCGGCGAGGATGTCCGGGTGACGACCTGGGCACCTCTCACCCGGGCCTCCACTCCCGTCAGCCGGTGTCGACACGGATAGTTCGCGCCGAGAGCGTGACCCGTCCGCTGAGCCCGTCGATGCGCGCGGTCCGGGGAGTCCGGCCCCACTGATGGCCCGGGGACCGAACCCTTCACCCGTCCTTCGTGCCCACGCGTGAACGCTGCCCTGTTCTGTATCGGGTCGTGGTGCGTGGACAAGCTCAGCGGACGGGTCGACGCGCCGGAGCATGACTCTCTCTGTGCATGCCGGAGGAGAGGTTCTGCCATTCGTCGCCCTCGGGCACCGCGATGTCCGTTCGGTGTCGGACACCGCGGCTAGAGTGGAACACGGCTCGAAAGGAGGGGATGTTTCACGTGAAACAGTCGGATCAGACGTCCACGAACAGCGATGCGCCGCGCGATGCGTTCGGGATGGACACCCCCCTCGGCCGAGAGATCGCAGACCTTTCCGCTCGTCGACGTGCGCTGGCGAGCGTCTCCCTGTCCTTCTCCGGAGAGACACGCGTCTTCACGGTGTCGAACCAGAAGGGGGGAGTGGGGAAGACGACCACCGCGGTGAACCTGGCGGCCGCCCTCGCGTATCTCGGCGCCCGTGTCCTCGTCGTCGACCTCGATCCGCAGGGCAATGCGTCCACCGCACTCGGCGTCCCGCATCATGCCGACATCCCGAGCGTCTACGACGTCCTGATCGACGAGTTCCCCCTCAGCGATGTCGTGCAGCAGAGCCCGGAGTCGCCGACGCTGTTCTGCGCTCCGAGCACGATCCACCTCGCCGGCGCAGAGATCGAGCTCGTCTCGCTCGTGGCGAGGGAGCACCGGTTGCGGACGGCGCTGGACGCCTATCTGGCCGAGAATCCGATGGACTTCGTGTTCATCGACTGTCCGCCCTCGCTCGGTCTCCTCACCATCAACGCGTTCACCGCGGCACGGGAGGTGCTGATCCCGATCCAGTGCGAGTATTACGCGCTGGAGGGCCTCAGCCAGCTGCTCGGCAGCATTCAGATGATCCAGAAGCACCTCAACCCGGGCTTGCGTCTGTCGACGATCCTGCTCACCATGTATGACGGGCGGACCCGCCTCGCTCAGCAGGTGGCCGATGAGGTGCGGCAGCATTTCCCTGATCAGGTGCTGACCACCGTCATCCCCCGTTCCGTGCGGGTGTCGGAAGCGCCGAGCTTCGGTCAGTCCGTCATCGGGTACGACGGGAACTCGGCAGGCGCGATCGCCTATCGGGAAGCAGCTGTGGAGATCGCCTCGCACACCGCGGGCGTGACGAAGAAGGAGAACTGATGGCCAAGCGCACCCCCAAGCGCACCGGGCTGGGCAGAGGAATCGGTGCTCTCATTCCCACGACCGATCCGACGATCCGACCGGTCGACGTGTTCTTCCCCGAGTCGAAGGCCGTGCAGGAGAGCGCCGCCGTCTCGTCGTCCGCGGAGAGCGTGTCGACCGACGAGCCGGAGTCGACGCAGCTCGAAGCCGTCCCTGGGGTGCGCCTTGTCGAGGTGGACCCGCACCAGATCGTTCCCAACCCCCGGCAGCCGCGACTTCATTTCGATGCGGACGACCTCGCCGAGCTCGTGCACAGCGTGCGGGAGTTCGGCGTGCTGCAGCCCGTCGTCGTGCGTCTCAATGCCGAGGGCGCCTACGAGCTCATCATGGGGGAGCGGCGTACCCGGGCCGCGCGCGAGGCGGGGCTCACGGCGATCCCGGCGATCGTGCGGGAGACGGCCGACGAGGACCTGCTCCGCGATGCGCTTCTGGAGAACCTGCATCGCTCGGAACTGAACCCGCTGGAAGAGGCATCCGCCTATCAGCAGCTGCTCGAGGACTTCGGGATCACTCAAGAGCAGCTGGCGACCAGGATCGGCCGGTCGCGTCCGCAGATCAGCAACACGATCCGTCTCCTGAAGCTGCCGGTGCCCGTGCAGCAGCGCGTCGCGGCCGGCGTTCTCACCGCCGGTCACGCCCGAGCGATCCTCGCCCTGGACGATCCCGAGGCGATGCAGCGTCTCGCGGACAAGGTGGTGAACGAGGACCTCTCCGTTCGCGCGACGGAGGAAGCGGCTCGAGCCCTGCCGGCCGTGCGTACGGCGAAGCCGAAGGCGGGAGGGCGGCGCGCCTACCTGGACGACGTCGCAACGCGCCTGGGCGATCGGTTGAACACCCGTGTGAAGATCAGCCTGGGTGCGCGTCGCGGTCAGCTCTCCATCGAGTTCGCCACGATCCAGGATCTCAACCGCATCCTCTCCGAGCTGGGTGAGGACGAGGGCTTCGGCCGCTGAGCCGTGTTCCACGTGGAACACGGCCTGAATGTTCCACGTGAAACGACGGTCACGATGTTCCAAAGAAGCACCGACGTGATGTTTCACGTGAAACGCGGTGAGGGACTGCGATCCTGCTCCTGATGAACGTCAATGACGCCGCGGTGGGATTCTTCGTCCTCGCGTTTCACGTGAAACGTCGGCGTATGGTCCTGGGGAACGTCACGAACGGATACTGCGCCGAGATTCCTTTCGGCGCAGCGTGATCCTTCACCTCATGGTTTTCATCGAGTTGCCGGCGGTTCACGGGGAGATCCATCTGGATTGTTGGGGGTGGAGAGGGAGTCACGCTGCCCGGACGGAGAAGCGGCAACGGCGGCGGAGGGAGAGTGCTGCGGGGGAGATCCATCTCTCTTGAGGTCGCGGCGCGTATGTACATCGTTCGGAGAGATCATCTGACTGCGGGCAGTGAGGCGCCTGGCCCGCGGAGAAGAAGATGCTTGCAATCGCGTCAGCAGGCCTTTGATTCGAGGAACGGATACCCATTTGTCCGCGCAGGACCCGGGCGTTTCCCGGTGCTCCCGCAGGGTGAGGCCCGGTGCCCCCTTCAGAGGATGCTCGACCTGGCTGACTCATCGCCTCCCGCAGGTGCGCGACCGGTGTTCCACGTGAAACATGCGTCGATGCCCGCGGGGCGCAGTGACGAGATCAACGGGTTCGATTCGATGTTCTGGTCGATGATGGCGCCCCCGACCTGACGCGAGCAGGTAGAGGGTAGCGATGGGAACGTGCCCAATTCTCCGCTTTTGGGGATACGCACGTGTGCGTGGTCGCGTCTGGAACCACGCCGTACCCCTCAGCCCCCGGGCAGATGCAGTGCATGACACGATCCGTCGTCCGTGATTGGTTGTTGTTCCCCAATCGAAATCTTCTGTCCGCCGGGGAAGAGAATTCGCGCTCCCGTGGACAGAACGCGGGGGAGAGGACATGTACGGGATAAGGATGTCGAGAAGGAAGGTACGGCCATGGATGACGAGCACCTGAGCGCGCTGCTGCGGGAGAGCGCCCCGCGATCGACGCCGTCGGGCGGAACCTCCCTCCATCGGGAGCGCATTCTGACCGAGGCGCGGCGGTGGAGAGGACGACGTGCCGGGCTGTGGGCCGGAGTCGCGACTGCGGGCTTCCTCGTCTTCGGTGGCGGATCGGTGGCGATCGCCGGAGCCGGTGGGGAAACGCCGTGGGGGTGGATCGCGGACAACATCCTGTCATTCCCCGCGAGCGACGAATCGCTGTGCTTCCAGGGGATGAAGTGGAACTTCATGGCATCGACGTGGACTCCGAACTCGCGCAGACGGCGAAGGAGATCGTCCAGGGGATCGACCTGGAGACGCTCGACACCGCTGCGATGGAGGAGGAGCTCCGGATCTCCGCCGCCGCCGCGACGGACCTCGACGGCAACCCCGCTCCCCTCGTCCACACGGACGGACAGCTCCGGCAGCGTGCCGTTCATCGCCTGGTCGCAGAAACCCTGTTCGCGGAGCTCGACGCGCGCGGCTTCACGATGACGGCCGGTGCAGAGGTCAGTCTGTACGGCCAGGGGACGGAGTGCCGTTGATGTCGCGGCACGGTGATGATCGCCGAGACGTCTTCGACGAGGTGATCCGGAGCACGGAGGAGGAGTTGGCCCGGTACTTCCGCCGCCGCCTGGACAATCCCGCCGACGCGGCGGAGGCATTCGGAGAGCTTCTGCTCGTCGCGTGGAGGTACCGCCGGCGCATCCCCGAACCCCCGGAGCAGGCCCGGATGTGGCTGTTCGGCGCGGCCCGGAACGTGCTGCGCTCCTCGCGACGGAAGCTGGCACGGCGGTCCGCAGCGGTGCAGCGATATGTGGAGGAGATGCGATCGACGACCCTCGCCTCCGACGTCATTGATGACGACGTCCACGCGATTCGCGTGGCGATCACCGAGCTCTCCGAGGAGGATGCCGAACTCGTCCGACTGATCTACTGGGACGGGTTCCGATCGCACGAAGCCGCGCTGGTCCTCGGCATCCCGGCGTCGACGGCGCGTTCGCGACTGTCGAAGGCGCGCGACCGACTGCGAGCGATCATGGAAATCCCTGATGAAGAGGAAGAAAATCGGCATACCTTGATCGATTCCCTCTCCTGATGTGGCGGAGGGGGAGCTCTCGTTCCACGTGAAACAATCGGTTCGCGCGGCGTCGCCGCTCACCTGACAGGGGACTGAGGGCAGGCAGACGGACTGGACGAGCGGGGCGGAGTGGGCGACAGGATCGCACAGGCACAGGCACAGGCACAGGCACAGGCACAGGCACAGGCACAGGCACAGG
>JBEBWQ010000122.1:0-7278 GCA_040392075.1 Microbacterium sp. | reverse complement strand
CCCAGGAAACCCTGGGCGCGACCGATCCCGACGACCCGCTCGAGCCCCTCAGCGATCTCGGTTGCCTCCGTGCCCGGCACGGTGAACTCCAGCCACGTCACGCCGAGCTCTGCGAAGCGGCCGAGCTCGTCGGCGATGCGCGCATCGGACTCGAGCCAGCGGCGAGAAGTGCGCACATAGCACACGTCGAGAGGCGCTTCGCGACCCGACGCGGCGACCGCCTCGGCCAGCGCCGCCATCCGTGCCGGAAGGGTTATCAGCGAGAGCGAGCGCGTCGAGGTCATCTGCGATCCGGTGTCATTGACCTCGAAGGGCGTCCATCCATCGCCTCTCTCCACGGCGAGCCGGAGTGCCGCGCGGGTGTTGCCGCCGAGCCAGAGCGTTGGCCGGGGTCGTCGCTCCGGCCTCGGCAGCATTGTGTTGCCGGTGGCGGCCCAGCCTGCGCCCTCGCGGTGGACGGGCTGGCCGGTCCAGGCGTCCGTCATCGCGTCGATCCCTGCGGTGAGAGCCTCGCGCCGTCCCTCGAAATCTGCGCCGAGGGCGCGGAACTCAGGTTCGAGATAGCCCGCGCCCAGTCCCGCGATAACGCGACCGCGCGAGGCGAGATCGAGCGTCGCGAGCGATCGGGCGACGACGAACGGGCTGCGATACGGTGCGACGATGAGGCTGAAGTGCAGCCGGATCCGCTCAGTGGATCCGGCCACGAGCGCGAGGAGAACGAACGGGTCGTGCGCCTGGTGCCCGGCCTGTCCCGGTGCGACGACCGGGAACGGATGATCGGATGCCGACACGGCGTCGATCCCGATCGCCTCCGCAGCGCGGGCGATGGCGACGCACGCGTCGAGGCCGTCCGCATCGCCCTCTGGCGTGGGGCGGGGCAGCGAGAAGGAGAGCTTCATCAAGTTCCTCAATCTACCAATCATTTGGTAAAGTAACTCTACGCCGCCGATTGTCTAGGCGGCAAGCTGTGGACGGTCTCAGGACCGAAGAAGGAGAGCCCGAGGATGAGCACACAGTCCCCTCCCGCGATCATCCGACGGGATGTCGGAGAAGTCGCAGTCCTCCGCTTCGACACGCCCGGGCGCTCCATGAACGTCGTGGACGAGGACGCCCTCGGACACCTGCGAGAGCTCGTCGAGGGCGCGCAGGCGGATCCGGGCGTGCGCTCGATCGTCTTCGTTTCGGGCAAGCCCGGCTCCTTCGGAGCGGGCGCCGACGTCGACTGGCTGCCGCGGCTGGCCGCCCGCCCGGATGCCGAGGAGTTTCTCGCGAGCGTGCACGAGCTCATGTACCGGATTGCCGAGCATCCCAAGCCGTTCGTGACCGGGATTGACGGCGTTGCGATGGGCGGCGCCTTCGAGCTCGCCCTCGCGGGGGACGCGATCGTCGCGACGGCGCGTGCAAGGGTCGGTCTCCCCGAGATCACGCTCGGTGTGATTCCGGGGGGGGCGGGAACGCAGTTGATCCGCCGATGGGTGCCGATCGGTGTTGCTCTGGACATACTGCTCGAGGGTCGCGTGCTCGACGGCGAGACTGCGCGCGAGGCGGGGATCGTGCAGGAGGTCGTGGCAGCTGGTGATCTGGAGCGGAGTGCGATCGCTCTCGCCACCCGCCTGGCAGACGAAGCCCGCGGAGCCCGAGGGACGGTTGATGACGGCGCGGACGTGTCCGCGGCGCTCGAGGAACGTGCCGCGAAGGCTCGGTCTGAGGCCGCGATGGCCCTGATTGACGTCGTGCGGGCGGGTCAGGACGACGGCTCGGAGGCGGGCTGCGCTCAGGAGCGCCGCGCGTTCCTGAGCCTGATCCCCTCGCGCGAGGCGCGGGCACGGATTCATCTCTTCACCGCGGAGTCGGAGATCAAGCGGCGCTCACGGAACACGGCGTCCCCCGTCGCGGTGCTCGGGGTCGTCGGCGGCGGCCAGATGGGAGCGGGGATCGGCGCGACCGCCCTGAGCCGGGGGATCGCCCCGATCGTCCGCGACATCGATGCTGCGAGGCTCGACGCGGCCCAAGGATATGCACGCCGGGTGCTCACCCGGAGTGCTGCCGAGGATCAGGTCGACGCAGAGCTCGCCCGGTGGCGCGGCACGACGGGTTGGGAGGGCTTCGAGGACGCGGACGCCGTGATCGAGGCCGTCTTCGAACTGCCCGAGCTCAAGCGGGAGACGCTCGCAGCCGTCGAGTCCCGCGTTCCTGAAGATGCCCTCGTGACGACGAACACCTCCGCCATCCCCATCGCATCGCTCGCGGAGGCTCTCTCCGATGCGTCGCGTTTCCTGGGGACGCACTTCTTCTCCCCCGTCGATCGGATGCCGCTGGTCGAGCTCATCCCGCATGCCGGCACGTCGCCGGAGGCGGTCGAACGCGCCTCGGCCCTCGGCACGCAGCTGGGCAAGGTTCCTGTCGTCGTGGCCGACAGGCCGGGTTTCTTCACGTCGCGGGTGTACGCCCGATGGCTCATCGAGGGCGTTCGACTGCTTATCGAAGGGGTCCCCGCCGCGCAGATCGAGGCGCAGGCGCGCGCGGCCGGGTATCCGGTTGGGCCGTTGCAGGCGTGCGATGAGGCGACGCTGGATCTGGTCGTGAAGGCGAGCATCGTTCAGGTCGCGGAGCCCACGATGGCCGACCGGCTGGAGGTCGCCAGTGTGCGGACGGCGCTTGAGGCGCTGATCACGGCCGGGATCGAGGGGCGGCGTCAGGGGACCGGCTTCTACCGTTACCGCGACGGACGGCGGGACGGGCTCAATCCCGCTGTCGCCGATGTGCTCGGCGCCGCGCCGACGGAGCTGCCGGACGAGGAGGTGGCAGACCGCCTGCTGCTCGCCTTCGCAACCGAGTGCTTCCTTTGCTGGGATGACGGGACGCTCTGCCACCCGGATGACGGCGATGTCGCCTCAGTGCTGGGGATCGGGTTCCCCCGTGCGCTCGGCGGCCCCTTCCACTGGGCCGACGCCGAGGGGCTGACCAAGATCTCGACGCGCTCCCGCCGTCTGGGTGCGACCGCCTTCCCGGTTGGGATCACCGTGCCGCGTCTGATCGACAGCGGCGGAGCCTTCGCGGAAGAGGTCCGTCGCTCAGTTCCCAGGGTCAGCGCGTGAGGCGGGTCGCAGTCGTCACCGGCGGCAGCCGTGGCATCGGGTTCGCCGTGGCGCGGCTCCTCGTCCAGCAGGGACACGAGGTCGTCATCACCGGGCGCACGACCGCGAGCCTGGAGGCTGCTGTCGGCGCGCTCCGCGAGCTCGGGACGATCCGGGCTCTCGTCCTCGACTCGGCCGATCCCGAGCAGTCGCGCCGCGTGCTGGGGGAGACGGGTGCGCAGATCCTCGTCTGCAACGTCGGTATGGGGTTCTCCGGCTCGGTGACCACGACCTCGCTGGCGGAGTGGACGCGCGTGCTCGACACCAACCTGACGAGCGCCTTCACGGCGATCGGCGCCGTGATGCCGAGCATGCTCGAGACGGACTGGGGGCGCATCGTCTCCGTCGGTTCTATCGCGAGCCACCAGGCGATCCGCTACGGCGTCGCCTACACGGCGTCGAAGCACGCGCTGCTCGGGCTCACCAGGGCCGTCGCGGAGGACACCCGCAGCACCGGCATCCGGGTGAACATGGTCGCGCCGGCCTTCGTGCGCACCGACATGACACTGGAGAACACGAAGAGGATCGCGCAGGCGAGCGGCGCGAGTCTCGCCGATGCCGAGCGCCGACTCGGCGAGATCTCGGATCTCGGACGGCTCATCGAGCCCGAGGAGGTCGCAGAGAAGGTCGTGGAGCTCACCGCCGAAGGTCTCGAGACCACGGGAATCTCGGTGCCCCTCGGTTTCCAGATCTGAATCGTCGCGGGGACTCTCAGCCCCCGTAGGACGCGGCCTCCCACATCCTCCGCTCGGCATCGCCCGCGTGGGCACGGTAGTGCGCGATCACGCCGCCGTCGATCACCAGATCGACGCCCGTGATGTAAGCGGCGGCCTCCGATGCCAGGAACGCGACAGCGCGCGCGACGTCGTCGGCGACGCCGGGGCGTCCGACCGCAGACAGGTCGGCGTACGCCCCCGCGTGGATGGTCGCGGCGCCCCGCCCGATCGCGGTGTCGACGACGATGCCGGGCGAGACCGAGACGAGTCGTGCGCCGCGGGCACCCCAGGCGGCGGCACCGGCCTGCACCTGCAGCAGCACGCTGCGCTTGGCGAGCGAGTACGCGTGGATTGGGGTGTCCTCGATCACCTCGCCCTGTTCGAGGAGGGCCGGGTAGGCCGTCTCGGGCGTGCGCAGCACGGCGTCGAAGTCCTGGGTGAACGCCCGGTGCCCGGCGACCGAGGCGATGCAGACCGCCACCGTGCCTGGACCGGCGAGCGGCAGCATCGCGGCGAGCACGCGGGCGGTGGCCACCGCATCGATGCGGAAGATGCGCTCCGGGTCCGTCGCCAGGGGCGGGGCTATGCCCGCCGCGTGGACGAGGGTGGCCAGTCCGCCGCACTCGGCGGCGTGCTCCGCGAGCACGGCGACCGATTCGTCGTCGTCGATGTCGCACGCGATGGTCGAGACCGTCGCGCCGGCGCCGCGCAGCGCCGTCGCGGCTTCCTCCAGGGAGTCCCCCGGGAGATCCGCGAGCAGCACGGGCCCGCGCGACGACAGAAGCCGTGCGCTCGCGAATCCGATGCCGCCCGCGCCACCGGTGACGACGGAGATTCCGGCGCTCATGCGCTCGGTGTCCCGAGTTCGGCGGTGAGCTGGCGCTGGAGGTCCACCTTGCGGATCTTCGTGGCCGACATCGGCCACTCGGTGACGAAGCGCACGTGTCGCGGGACCTTGAAGCCGGCGAGCCGCTCGCGGCAGAACGCGACGACCTCCTCGGAGGTGGCATCGGCTCCCGGACGCAGTTCGAGGAACGCGGCCGGCACCTCGTCGTACTTCTCGTCCGGCACTCCCACGACCGCCGCGAGCTTCACGGCGGGATGCGTGGACAGGCACGCCTCGATCTCCACCGCGGCGACGTTCTCGCCGCCGACCTTGAGCATGTCCTTGAGGCGTCCTCGGTAGGTCACGGTGCCGCGCTCATCCATGTCGCCGAGATCGCCCGTGTCGAACCATCCGTCATCGTCGAAAACCTCGGCGTTGTGGGCCGCCTCGCCCCAGTACCCGTCGAAGACGTTCTCGCCGCGCAGCCAGATCGAGCCGCGTTCGCCGGGCGGCAGGGGCACGCGTGTCTGCGGATCTCGGATCTGCACCTCGATGCCGTCGAAGGGCAGGCCGCCCGTCTCGGTACGGGTGCGCGCGTCGTCGTCGTGCCTGACCATGATGGGGATGCCGAGTCCCTCGGTGATGCCGTAGCACGACATCAGGGCCACCGTCGGGGCGGACTGCTCCATGACGTGGATCGTCTCTGGCGGCGCGACCGTCATCGCGGCCCGGATGCTCTCGACGGCGTCGGGTGTGAAGGTCGGGTGGGTGAGGATCTCCTGCCACACGGTGCCGAAGGCCGGCCAGGCGAGGTCGGGGCGCTCGTCCCGGAGCATCCGGATGGTCTCGGCCGGCTCGAAGACGACGGCCGAGACAAAGGTGCCGCGCACGGCGAGGCATGCCAGGAACGGCAGAATGCTGGAGGCGTGGAAGTACGGCAGAGCGTCCCACATCGTGTCGCCCTCGCGAGTGCCCCAACGCTGTCCGACCTGGCTGCTGATGCTCACGAGCTGGCGGTGCCGCAGGGGACAGCCCTTCGGGTTGGCCGTCGTGCCGGAGGTGTAGAGCATCACCGCGACGTCTTCGCCCGTGGTCGCCGTCGTGCGCGCGACGACCACGGCCTCGTCCACTCCGGCTGCGGCGGCGGCCAACTCGGCGGAGTCGACGATGCCTCGTCCGGGGCCGGAGTCCAGCACGATGATCCGCGGTGCGAGCGTGGCAAGCTCGGCGACGCCGGCGGAGAGGCGGCCCGGAAGGTCGGAGATGTCCTGGCCGAGCGTGCTCGTGATCACGAGCGGCATCCGCGCGTCCGTGATGACGTGCGCCAGCTCGGCGGACCGGTTGCGCGTGTTGACGGGCACGTCGACGGCGCCGATCGAGCTGATCGCGATCATCAGGGCGAGGTGGTCGGGGCAGTTCTGCATGAGCACCCCGACGTGCTCGCCGGGCGTGATGCCGAGTCCGATCAGCGCCCGCTGGGCGAGGTGCACGCGCTCCGCGAGCTCGGCGTACGTGAGGCGCTGGTCGGGGAACACGAGGAGATCGCGATCCGGCGCGGCGGCCAGGGCGGACTCGAAGAGGGAGCCGATCGTCGTCCGGGTGGTGAGAGACATGCGACCTCCGTGTCGTCTTCGACAGCGATCCGACAAAGTAAAACAACCAACCGGTAGAATATCTCGCCAGAGGTAGAGTGGCAATCCCCATATTCGGGCTTGACAAGGCTGCCTGCGTCGCTCACGATATAAACCAATCGGCCGGTCGAAAATATCCCGATCGATCAGCCAGCCAAGAGGACCGGGACGCCATTCCGGCGCACCCGCGAGACGAAGCCCTGGCGATGGAGCCAGGACGGAAGCGGAGTAATGATGCACAGCAGATTCGCCGCGACGATCGGCCTCGCCGCCGTCGTCGCCGTCGCGCTCACCGGCTGCGCCGGCGGGGCGCCCGCCGACGATGGCACGGCCGGGCCGGTCGACGCGCCCGGCGTGACCGCCACCACCGTCACGATCGGGACGGTCTCGGATCAGACGGGCCCCACCACGGGCATCCAGTTGCCGTGGCTCCACGGCGTGCAGGCCGCCGTCCAGGCCGTGAACGACGCGGGCGGCGTCAACGGGCGCACGATCGAGGTGATCTCCGAGGATGACAAGTACGATGTCGCAATCGGTCAGCCGGCGTTCAAGAAGCTCACCTCCCAGACCCCGGTCGCGGCCATCATGGGCCTGAACACGGGCAACGTCCAGGCGGCGATCGTGCCCATCATCGAGTCCAGCGGCGTCCCGGTCCTGACGGGCCAGACCACGACCGAGGATGCGCTTGAGGCCGGGAGCGACTACTTCTTCGGCCTGGCCCCGACCTACGCCGATCAGGTGAATGCCATCCTCGGCTACGCGCCCGAGCGCATCGGCAAGGATGCGTTCTCGGTGGCCGTCATCCACAACGGCACGGCGACCGGCGTCGAGGTGACCGATCTCGTGAAGGGCGCTGCGGGAGGCGACATCGAATACCTCGGCGACGTCGTCGTCGAACCGGGTGCGACATCCGTCGACGCCCAGCTGCAATCCATCATCGGCCTGGACCCCGACGTCGTCGTGCTCGA
>JBEBWQ010000121.1:0-7363 GCA_040392075.1 Microbacterium sp. | reverse complement strand
GAAGGACGCCGGTATCACCGTGACGGACTTCGCGCGCTTCAAGGTCGGCGCGTAAGCAATGGTGGGGGTTCGGATCCGACACGGGTCCGGACCCCTTCTCCATGCCCGCGAGGCGATATCGTGAACGTCGAAAGCGAGGAATCCATGACCACACGCACGGGACGCCGCCGCGTCCTTCTGAAGCTCTCCGGTGAAGCCTTCGGAGGCGGGTCGCTCGGAGTCAACCCCGATGTCGTCAGTCAGCTCGCCCGGGAGATCGCCGCGGCGGTCGACACCGTGGAGGTGGCCGTCGTCGTCGGCGGCGGCAACTTCTTCCGCGGGGCCGAGCTCAGCCAGCGCGGGATGGAGCGCGGGCGTGCCGACTACATGGGCATGCTCGGCACGGTCATGAACGCACTCGCCCTGCAGGACTTCCTGGAGCAGGCCGGCGCGCCCACGCGCGTCCAGTCCGCGATCTCGATGACGCAGGTCGCCGAGTCCTACGTGCCCCTGCGAGCCAAGCGGCACCTGGAGAAGAGCCGTGTGGTGATCTTCGGTGCCGGGGCCGGGCTGCCCTACTTCTCCACCGACACGGTCGCCGCCCAGCGGGCGCTGGAGATCGGCGCCGTCGAGGTGCTGGTGGCCAAGAACGGCGTGGACGCGGTGTACACCGCCGACCCGCGCACCGACGCCACCGCGCAGCGCCTGGACCGGATCACCTACCGCGAGGCGTTGCAGCGCGGGCTCAAGGTGGTCGACTCGACCGCGTTCAGCCTGTGCATGGACAACCGCATGGACATGCGGGTCTTCGGCATGGAGCCGGCCGGAAACATCACCCGGGCGCTGCTGGGCGAGCCGATCGGAACCCTCGTCACCGCCTGAGCATGCCGGTTCCCGTCCCTCCGGGGGCGGCCCCGGGCACCCGGTGGACGCCGGCCCCGGGGAAGTCCGGGTGCGCTTGACTCGCCGAAGCCGACGTCGAGCCGAGCGCGTGGCGCCGACACCCCTCCCGTAGTATTGCCTGTACCTGCCCGCCCTCTTCCCCGACAGAAACGGAGTCGCCGTGATCGCGGACGTCCTCGCCGAAACCACCGCCCGTATGGACCGTGCGGTCGAGTCCGCGAAGGAGGACTTCGCCACGGTTCGCACCGGTCGCGCCAACCCGCAGATGTTCCAGAAGGTCCTGGTCGACTACTACGGCACCCCCACGCCGCTCGCGCAGCTCGCCTCGCTGGCGACCCCGGAGGCCCGCACGCTGCTGGTCACCCCCTACGACAAGTCCGCGCTGAAGGCGATCGAGCAGGCCATCCGCGACATGCCGAACCTCGGGGCCAACCCCTCCAACGACGGCAACGTGGTCCGGGTGACCATGCCCGAGCTCACCCAGGAGCGACGCAAGGAGTACGTCAAGCTCGTCCGCACCAAGGGGGAGGACGCGAAGGTCCACCTGCGCGGCATCCGTCGCAAGGCCAAGGACGAGATGGACGCGCTCAAGAGCGAGATCGGGGAGGACGAGATCGCCCGGGGCGAGAAGGAGCTCGACGTCGTCACGCGTCAGCACGTCGATCTGATCGACGAGGCGCTGAAGCGCAAAGAGGCAGAGCTCCTCGAGGTCTAACCGATGACCGGCGTACAGGGGGGTCCCGGGGAGGATCCGCACGCGGTGCCGGGCGGGGAGCCCGAGCTCGTGACGGGGACGGCCGCAGAGTCGGACCTGCCTCTGCCGAGCCCGCCGACCAGCCTGCCGAGCCCGCCGAAGGACGACCCCGCCGACCGGCGCGTCCCGCGTCACCAGGCGCGGGAGGAGCTCGAGGACCGTCTGCATCAGGCCCGAGAGGACATCGAGGACCGCCTGCACCAGGCCCGCGGCCAGTTCGATCAGGCCAACGAGAAGATCAAGCAGCGGACCGGCCGCGACCTGATCGGGGCGATCCTGATCGGCGTGCTCGCCGGGGCGGTCCTCATCGGGTCGCTGATCTTCCTCAAGTGGACCTTCGTCCCGATCGCCGTCGCCCTCGCCGTGCTCGCGGTGATCGAGCTGGCCCGCGCGCTGCGGGGCGGCGGTCGCCGGATCGATCTGATCCCGCAGCTCGTCGGCGCCGTCGGCATCGTGCTCGCCGGCTACTTCGCCGAGCTGTGGCTGTTCTGGTTCGCGCTGTTCGCCGCCGTCGCGCTGGTGATCGTATGGCGACTGATCGCGCAGATGGCCGCGCAGGACGGCCGCCTCCACGGCGACATCCTGTATGACGTCGTCGCCGGCGGCTTCATCCAGGCCTACGTCCCCTTCTTCGCGGGCCTCGCCCTGGTGCTGCTGCGCCAGGAGGGCGGCGAATGGTGGGTGATCGCCTTCATCGCGGTCGTGGTCGCCGCCGACACGGGCGCGTACGCCGCGGGCCTCAGCTTCGGCAAGCACCCGATGGCGCCGCGGATCAGCCCCAAGAAGACCTGGGAGGGCTTCGGCGGCGCGGTGGCCGCCGCGGTGCTCGTGGGCGTGCTGCTGGCGCTGTTCCTGCTCCACCTGCCCTGGTGGGCCGGGCCCATCATCGGCATCGCCGTGCTCATCACCGCGACCCTGGGCGATCTCGCCGAGTCCATGCTCAAGCGCGACCTCGGCATCAAGGACATGAGCTCCTGGGTACCCGGCCACGGCGGCCTGCTCGATCGGCTGGACTCGATCCTGCCCTCCACCGTCGCCGCGGTGGCCCTGTATTTCCTGCTGACACCCTGGACGGTGTCCTGATGCCCGCACGGCGAGGGGAGGCCCTGTGACCGATCCGACTCTGGAAGCCGGCGCGGTTCCCGCGAATGGCCCCACATTCCCGCGGACCAGCGGACGGGAGCTCGGCTACTATCCGGCGGCCGTTGACGGGTTCCTCTCCGCCGCGCGCGAGAGCTTCGAGAGCGGCAGCGACGTGCTGACCGCCGCCGACATCCGTCAGGCCTCGTTCCCGCTCCGCAAGCGCGGCTACCGGATCGCGGACGTCGACAGGGCGCTGGCCCGCGTCGAGGAGGCGTTCGCCGAGCGCCAGCGTTCGACCGAGGTCCGCACCCGCGGTCCGGAGGCCTGGGTGGAGGATGCGCGCTCGACGGCGCAGACGATCCTGGAGCACCTCACCCGCCCGCGCCGGCGCCGCTTCGCACGTACCGGATGGCTCACCTACGGCTATCGCGTGGACGAGGTCGATCACGTGGGGGATCGCATCTCCCGCTACCTGCGCGCCGGTGAGCCGGTGACAGCGGGGCAGGTGCGCTCGGCCGCCTTCCGCATGCAGCGCGGGGGCTACCGGGAGGAGCAGGTCGACGCCCTGCTGGATGCCACCATCGACGTGATCCTCGCGGTGCGCTGAGCCGTTTCCCGGCGGGAAGGGGACCGGGCGGCGGGCCCTCCGAACGCACGGCGCTGCCGGCATCCATGACGGATTCAGGAACCCTCGGTAGACTGGCCGGGTTATGACCTCCGGCAACGAGATGATTCCGACCGGTTCGCGGACCGCCGCGACCGCTGGCGTGCGCACCGCGCGCACCGGCCGGCGCGGCCGGCGTCTCACCGGCGTGCTCGCGGCCGTGGCCGTGATCGGCTTCACCGCCGCGATCGTCACGCCCACCGGGATGGCCCTGGCCGATCCGCCGACGGAGGAGCCGCCCACCGCGTACTCCCTCGCGGCCGCGGACGCGCAGGACATTACGGTGACCTCCGGCGTGCGCATCGCCCCGCTCGTCCGCGGGGCCTTCGAGGTCTACGTCCCGCCCCCGCCGGAGCCGGAGCCGGTCGTCTCGAGCGGCGGAGGCGGTGGAGGCCTTGGAGCGGTCTTCTACACCGGTGGCGGCGCTCCGGCGGAGTGGATGTCCGCAGCGGGCATCGACCCGGCGGACTGGGGCTACGTCGACTACATCGTGAGCCGGGAGAGCGGGTGGAACCCGAACGCGGTGAACTCCAGCTCCGGTGCGAGCGGCCTGGTCCAGGCGCTGCCGTGCGGCAAGGTGCCGGGCAACTGCTTCGACCCCGTGGACAACCTGCGCTGGGCGAACGGCTACGCCAACGGTCGCTACGGCAGCTGGGCGCAGGCGTACGCCTTCTGGACGAGCAACCACTGGTGGTAGCCGATCGTCATGGCCCGTTCCCGCAGACGGCGCGCTCCGCAGAGCGCTGCCGATGAATCGTTCGAGCGTCTGCTCAGCGGCTGGAAGCGCAGCGAGACGCGCCGCGGCCAGGAGTGGACGGTGCAGCCCGTCTCGGCGCCGCAGGCGCTGAAGGAGTACACCTGTCCGGGCTGCGGACGGATCGTGGCCGTCGGCGCCGCGCATCTGGTCGTCTGGCGGGCGGACGGCGTGCTGGGCGACGCGGCCGACCTCGCCGCCCGGCGGCACTGGCACACCCACTGTTGGAGGATGGCATGAGTTTCGAGATCCGTGGACCCGTGGAGCTGCCGGCACGCCGGGAGGACGTCGAGCTGCGCACGGTGGACGGCCTGACCCTCGTCGGCGAGCTCGCCCTGCCGGCCGAGCGGGAGTCGGTGGCCACGCTCGTGACCCTGCATCCGCTGCCCACCGCGGGCGGGTTCATGGACTCGCACATCATCCGCAAGGCGGCGGCCCGGCTGCCCGCGCTGGCGGACCTCGCCGTGCTGCGCTTCAACACCCGGGGAACGACCTCGCCCCGGGGGACGAGCGAAGGATCCTTCGGCGACGGCGTCGCGGAACGGGCCGATGTGGCCGCGGCGATGGATCTCGTGCGCGAGCGCGGTCTGCCCCGTCCCTGGCTGGTGGGGTGGTCGTTCGGCACGGAGCTCGCGCTGAAGCACGGTCGGGAGCACGCGATCGAGGGAGCGGTGCTCCTCTCGCCTCCGCTGCGCCGGACGACCGACGCCGAGCTGGCGGCGTGGGCGGGCGACTCCCGCCGCCTGATCGCGCTCATCCCCGAGTTCGACGACTTCCTCCGGCCGCCCGAGGCGCAGGAGCGCTTCGCGGTGCTGCCGGAGGCGCGGGTCATCCCGGTGGAGGGCGGGAAGCACCTGTGGGTGGGCGAGGCGCAGACCCGGCGGGTGCTGGACGAGATCGTCGCAGCCGTCAACCCCGCGGCGCTGCCGCTCCCCACGACCTGGGAGGGCTGAGGCTTTCACGCCGTCGTTCTGCGCGACGGCCATCCTCCTCGGTCCCCGTCGCCCTGCGCGGCGATCCCGCTCCTGTCATCCGGCTGCGCGCGGGCGTCGCAGCCGGCGGGGTCGCCGGACGTGCCGCCTCACGACGCGACCCCGCAGGCCGGCGGTCCTGCGCGGGCGGACCGACGGCACGCGGGGAGGGCGTGCGACGCCCTCGGGCTCAGCGCTCGTTCATCCGTGGGATGAGCACCTGCCGGTAGAGGATGAGGATGCTCGCCGCCACCGGGATTGCGATGAGCGCGCCGAGGAGGCCGAGGAGCGCACCGCCGGACAGGGCGGCGACCACCACGACCGCGCCCGGGACCGCGACGGCCCGGCTCATGATGCGCGGCGAGATGACGTATGCCTCGATCTGCATGTAGACGAGGTAGTAGATTCCCGCGATGAGCGCAGTGGTCGGCGAGCCGATGTCCGGGATCAGGCAGGTCAGCACGATGAGGGTCGACCCGGTGAGGGTGCCCACGAGCGGGATCAGCGAGAAGAAGAAGGCGACGACGGCGAGGACGGCGGGGAAGGGCGCCTGGATCACCGTCAGGAAGATCGCACTGAGCACGCCGTTGATGATCCCCAGCGACGCCTGGCCCATGACGTAGTACCCGACCGAGTCGGTGATCTGCTCGGCGAGGTCGATGAAGCGGGGGCGCTTCGAGGCGGGGACCAGGCGGTATACGGCCTGCTTCAGCGTCCCCGTGGACGCGGTGAGGTAGATCGTCAGGATCAGGACGATGAAGGCCCCGAAGAGGACGGTCACGAACCCGATGCTCGCCGAGATCACCCCGGCGGAGATGTCGCCGACGTTGGCGAGCAGCCACTCCTGCACCTGCTCGAGGACCTTCTCGACGTCGAGGTTGGGGAAGATGCCCGAGATCCACGCCTCGATGTCGTTGATGAGGGTGGGGCGACCGAGCAGGTCGGAGATCTGGGTGACCAGCTGCGTGACCTGGGCGATGATGATCGGCAGCACCATGAGGATCATGCCGGCGAAGATCGCCAGCAGGACGATCAGGGTGACCAGGACCGCGAGCCAGCGCGGGAGTCTCCGGCGCTCGAGCCAGGAGATGATCGGGTCCAGGCCGAGGCTGAGGAAGAGCGCCGTGCCGAGGTACAGCAGCACCTGGGAGAGAGACTCCAGGCTGCCGATGATGACGATGCCGAGGCCGACGCCCAGTGTCGCCACCAGCGCCGTGCGGAAAGGATTGTGCAGCTTCATACCCGCCTCGCCCTGCTTCTTCTCCGGCCTGCTCCGTCGGCTCAGGATCGGGCCGATCGGTCCGCCGTCCTCACAGAGTACCCAGAGCATGCCGGTCCGCCGTGCAGGCGCGGGGCGCGGGTCGGGGAGCCCGTGGGCAACTTTCAGGTCACTTCGCTAGGCTGGAACGTCGAGCGAGGATCCCGGTCAACATGTCGGGATCGCGGAGGAGTCTTCACGTGCGATTCGTTTGGGCCGTCGTGGCCTTCGTCCTGGCCACGCTGCTGATCGGCGCGGGCATCGCGCAGCGCACCGTGTTCCTGGGACCGGCTGAACTGCAGACCGAGCTGGCCGTCGCCGCCCCGGCGCCCTACGTCCTCATCGACGGCGATGTGCTGCGCGCGAACCCAGGTCAGCAGAGGATCGCCATCCGCGGCGGCGGCGAGCTGTTCGCCGCCACCGGTCGCACCGCCGATCTGACGGCATGGCTCAGCGACGTGGACTACAACGCCTTCTCCCAGACGGCGGAGGGCGAGCCCGCCGCCGTGCAGGTGCAGCCGACGCCGACGCCGACACCCTCTCCCACGCCCACCGCGGCGGAGGGCGAGGAGGCCGCACCGGAGGAGCCGGCGGAGGACGCCGTCCGTCCCGCCCCGCAGGGCTCGGACCTCTGGCTGGAGGAGTACCGGGGCGAAGGAGCCCTGTTCATCAGCAACCTGCAGCTGCCCGAGGGGATGAGCATCCTCGTCGCCGCCGACGGCGAGGCCGCAGCCCCCGCCGACATCGTCGTCTCCTGGCCCCTGGACCGGTCGACGCCGTGGGCGGGCCCCCTCATCGCCGCCGGGATCGTCGTCCTGCTCGCGGGCCTCGTCCTCTACGTGCTCGGCATCCGGCATCAGCGTCGGGGCCGCGGCCCGCGCCGCAAGGGGCTGGGACCGCTCCCGCCCACGGCACCGATCCACGTGTCCGAGATCCGCGCCTCCGAGCGGGAGTCCCTCGCCGCGGGCGCGGAGGACGGGCAGACCGGCGCGCCCGC
>JBEBWQ010000120.1:0-7389 GCA_040392075.1 Microbacterium sp. | reverse complement strand
GAGGTCGTGCCGCTCGTGCTGCGGCTCGCCGCCGACCTCGAGGGGCGCGACAGCTGACCCCCGCCGGCGCGGTTCCTCCCCCGCCGAGAGCGCAGGCCCGCGTCCTGCGGCCGGAAGGGCGACGCCCACGGGCGCGCTCCCGGGGGTGACCCGCCCGCTCGAATCTCCGGCAAGGCTGCGCCCTTTCCATCCACAGCGGGAATGCGCCTCGAGGCCGGGTGTAGTTCCTCGGGACGTTGTGAGCGTCTGAGGCTCTCCTGCAATGTTGACGGTACTGCCGATGACCTCGTGGCCGCGCTTGTCTTCGGCCACTGTGATCAGGGGCAGCAGGCTATGACCGTTGATAGACGTCGGGTATGCCGTCGCCGTCCTCGTCGGCTGCTTCGTCCTGGGCGATCCGACGGTAGCGGCGATTCCGGCTGGTGAGCAGCAGCGACGCGATCACGGCGGCGATCACGGAGGCGAACAGGATCGCGACCTTGGCGTGGTCATGATGCGGATCGGTCGCGGTGAAGCTGAGCTCCGTGACCAGCAGCGACACGGTGAATCCGATGCCGGCGAGCAACCCGACCCCGACCAGGTCGATCCATTTCAAAGCCGGGTCGAGGTGGATGCCGCGGATGCGGGTGGTGAGCCATGTTGTTGTGACGATACCGATGGGTTTGCCGGCGACCAGAGCGACGACGATGCCGATGGTCACCGGGTCGGTGAGCGCCGAGCGGAGCCCATCGATGCCGCCGAGGGCGACTCCGGCGGAGAAGAACGCGAACACCGGTACCGCGAAACCGGCCGACAGCGGCCGGAACCGATGCTCGAACACCTCCGCCAATCCCGGCTCCGTGTCGGGGACATGGTCTCGGCGGCGGTGCAGGACGGGGATGGTGAAGCCCAGCAGGACACCGGCGATAGTCGCGTGGATGCCGGAGGCGTGGACGAACACCCAGGCGACGACGCCGAGGGGCAGGAGGATCAGCCAGGCTGCGGCTGGCTTGAGGTGGAAAAATTGCCGGTACCGCTGCGCGAGCACCGCGTACATGGCGATCGTGGCCAGGCCCAGCAGTAGCGGAACGATCCGGATGGTGTCTGTGTAGAAGACCGCGATGATGGTGATCGCGATGAGATCGTCGACGACGGCGAGAGTGAGCAGGAAAATCCGCAATGGGCTCGGCAGGTACGAGCCGATCAGGGCGAGCACCGCGACAGCGAAGGCGATGTCGGTCGCGGTCGGGATCGCCCACCCCCGCAGCAGCGCCGGCTCTTGCGCGACAATCGCGACGTAGAACAACGCCGGGACAACCACTCCACCGGCAGCGGCCGCGACCGGGACGATGGCGGTGGAGAAGCGGCGCAGGTCACCGGCGACGAACTCTCGTTTGAGTTCGAGACCGACGAGGAAGAAGAAGATCGCCAGCAGCCCGTCCGCCGCCCACGCGCCCAGGCTCAGCCGCAGGTGCCAGGGCTCGTACCCGATCTCGAAGTCCCGCAACGCGAAGTAAGCGTCGGCCCACGGTGAGTTCGCCCACACGATGCCGACCACGGCCATGAGCACGAGAAGCGCACCGCCGACGGTCTCCTTCCGCAACAGCGTGCCGATGCGGATCGCCTCGGTATAGGTGCCGCGGGCGGGGAACAGAGCGGGAGAACGGCGGGCAGGACGAGAAGTCACAGGCGGATCCGATCAGGGTCGACAGGGCAGAGATCAAAGTGTGTCGACCAGACTTCCCGACGCGCCGCATACGAGCTTACGCGAAGAGTGCTTCAGAAACGGAGATTGCGTCATGGCTGGTCCGGCAGGAGAGAGCATCGAGGAGATAGCTCCTCTCGGAGAACCGGCTGACCGCACAGCGCGTCCTATCTCGCATCGCAGCCTCACCGGCGATCCCGCGACTTCACCGCCGCCCTTGAGAATGTCGCGCGCGTCGGGACCCGTCCCTACCGGTGCGGGGCAACAGCGAAGTCGCGCACTTCAACCGGACCGTCGCCGGATGCGCCTATGCCGCCACCGACGTCTCGGGTGCGGCCAGAACCCCGACTGTCCGGCCTGGCTCCATCGCTACGCCCGCTCACCGGCATCTGGGAATCACCATCAGCCAAACCCACTCAGAACCTCACGGGAACTACAGCTGGGGGAACGGCCTCCGCGGGTGCTCAGCCCCGCGCGGCGAGCAGCGCCTCGCAGATGACGCGCAGGGCGAGCAGGAGACGCGGCACGCGCTCCGGCTCGCGGGCGGCGACGCCGCCGATCTCCCGCACCGCTCCGGAGATCGCCACGGCGATCTCCTCGACCGGCGCATCGGCGGACAGGTCGCCCCGATCGGCGGCGTCGCGCAGGTCGGCGATGAGCACCTGCTGGAACGTGCGCGACGACGTCCCGGCGACGCTCGCGATCGCGCTCATGATGTCCGGTCCCATCAGGCCGTAGAAGCGCCCCTCCGGGGTGCTCGCAGCGTCGATGAGGGCGGTGGCGAAGCCGACGATGCGCTCGACGGTGTCGGTCGTCAGCTCATGACGGGCCGCGCCCTCCGCGGTGACCGCATCCGCCATTCGGAGATAGGCCTCGCGCACCAGCTGATCGCGCCCCTCGGGGAAGTACGCGTAGACCGTGCCGCGGGAGACGCCGGCCCGCTGGGCCACGTCGTCGATCGAGATGCCGTCGTACGCCCGCTCGCCGAGGAGCAGCGAGATCGCGACGAGGATGTCCTCGCGGGTGCGCAGGCGGTTGCGCTCGCGCAGTCCCTGGGGTCTCTCGGACAAGTCGTCTCTCACATCGTGCGGCTCGGGTGACGGGTTCTTCCAGTCAAGCACATCCGTGGCGCGGGGTCGGGCCGCGCTCCACGGGAGTGGCAGCGGGCCGCGGGAGGGGCCGCCCGTCCGGACGGCTCCCCCGCGATCACGCAGAGCTCAGGCGGGGAACGACGAGCGGCCCGTGAACCCGAAGTCGGAGAGCAGCGTCGCGCCGTTCACCGCCCGCGCCCGCGGGCTGCTGAGGTAGGCCACCGACCAGGCCACGTCCTCGGCCGACTGCACGGGGAACGAGGGGGCGTCCATCACCTCGTCGCCGAGGCCGCGACGGGCCATCGGGGTGTCGACGACCGAGGGGGCCACACTGTTCACCCGGATCCCGTCGGTCTCGTACAGCTCGACCGCCATCGCCCGGACCATCTGCACGATGGCCCCCTTCGAGGCGTTGTAGGCCAGCATGCCCGGGACCGCGACGAACCCGGAGTCGGAGCCGATGATCGTGACGGTGGACTCCGCCTCGGACCGCCGGAGATGCGGCAGGGCGCTGCGGACGGTGAGGAACGCGCCGAGCACATTGGTCTCCAGCACCTCGCGGAAGCTGCCGGCGGTGACCTCGGGAAGGAGCGACCCCAGCTCGCCGTCGATGCCGGAGGAGCAGACGACCGCGTCGATCCCGCCCAGCTCCGCCGCGATCCGGTCCACGGCCCGGCCGATCGCCGGCTCGTCCGACACGCTCGCCGGAGCGATCGCCACCGCCCCCGGGGCGTCCGGCGCACCGGCGCGCAGCGAGGCCGCCGCCTCGGTGAGCCGGCTCTCCGACCGGCCGATCAGGCCGACGCTGCCTCCGGCCCGGCGGTAGAGCTCCGCGCAGGCCAGTCCGATGCCGGTCGCCCCGCCGGTGATGAGGACGCGGCGGGGCAGCTTCAGCCCCCCGATGTCCAGGGGGCCCGTGCCACTGTCCGTGCTCGATGTCATCGTCTCTCCTCGGTCGGCGGATGGATTGCGATCAGTGTACATTCCGGCCAGAAAATGAACAATGAATTTACTTTTTTATCGCGTCTCTCTTGCGCCGATCTCCGCCGGGAGGAACGACGAACGCGGGGGTGCCGGCCGGCACCCCCGCGTTCGCATGCGGTCGTCGGAGACGAGCGCGTCCGACTCAGTCGACGAACATCTTGGCGTCCTCGGGCGTCTCGGTGAAGTTCTCGAGATCCGCCGAGAGCCCCTCGTACACGTCGGGCTTGCGCGCCTTGAGGTAGAACGCGAAGATCAGGCCGCCGACGACCGCGAGCACGAGGATCCAGGGCAGGATGACCACGTAGACCGCCTCGGACCCCGCGACGAGCGGGAAGTTGATCAGCGCCATCACGCTGAACAGCAGCAGGGCGAGGAAGCCGATGCCCGGGGCGATGAAGGTGGACCACCAGTGCTTGTCCCCCTCGCGGCGGAAGTACACCACGATCGAGAGCGCCGCGATCACCTGCACGATCAGCACGGCCAGGGTGCCGAAGCCGACGCCCACGGGCATCAGGGTGACCATCGGCGGCAGCGGGTTGCCCTCGGGGTCGGTCTCGTTGGCCACCGCGAAGATGCCGGCGACGACCAGGCCGAAGATGAGGTTCACCGCGAGGGCGCGCTGCGGGGAGCCGTTGGCGGCGGTCTTGCCCAGCCAGCGCGGGAGCACCCGGGCCCGGCCCAGCGCGAACATGTAGCGGGCGGCGGCGTTGTGGAAGGTCAGCTGCGCGGCGAAGAGGCTGACCACCAGCAGGATGATGGCGACGATGCCCATCACCGGCCCCATGTACTGCTCCATCAGCATGAGCGTCAGGTCGCCGCCGTCGAGGTGCCCGAGCGCGGTCTCCTGCGCCTCGTTGACGCCGACCGCGCTGACGATGGCCCAGGCGGCCAGGGCGTGCAGGACGCCGATCAGGATGATCGCGGTGTAGATCGCCTTCGGGATGGTCTTGCGCGGCTCCTTGGCCTCCTCGCCGAAGAGCGCGGTGGCCTCGAAGCCGATGAAGGCGGTGGCGACGAACAGCAGGCCGATCCAGATCGAGCCGCCGACGATGACCTCGGGGCTGAAGGCCTCGGTGATCGCCGTGAACTGGAACCCGGTCGTCACCGCCACGGTGATGACGAACCCGAGGATCAGGAGCACCTCGAGGACGAGGGCGACGCCCAGCACGATGGCGCTGACGTGGATGCCGGAGCGGGCGAGGAAGAAGATGACGATGAACAGGACGAAGGCCGCGAGGAACCAGTGCACCTCGAAGCCGAAGAGCATCGGAAGCGCCACCTGCCCTGCGAAGAAGCCGAGGGTGCTCAGGGCGCCGGCGACGAAGGCGTTGTAGCCGATCGTCGCGATGATGCCGGTGATGAGGCCCGCCGGGCGGCCGAGGCCCTTCACGGCGATCGCGTAGAAGCCGCCGGCGTTGATCAGCTTCTTCGTCATCTGCGCGTACCCGGTGCCGAACAGCAGCAGCGCGAGCGCGACGATGACCACGGTGACCGGGGTGCCGCCGCCGTTGCCCAGGCCGATGGCCAGCGGGAGGACGACCATGGCGACGGTGACCGGGGCGACGGCCGCGATGACGAGGAAGACGATGGCCCCGACCCCGAGTCGGTTTCGGGCCAGCGCATCGGTACGTGGTTCGGACATAAAGTCTCCATTCACAACGAACAGCTCTTCGGTGAGATGCCCCTGAGTGAATCACACCCGTCTCATCGGTGTCTACGGTGGAAGGGGGCATCGGCCCGGTCTGCGGACCGGACCGGGAATTCGCTGTGTCTCTGTCTTCCGGCCAGGCGCCCTCCCCCGTTCAGCCAGGGCGCTCTCGCTCTCCGACCAGCATCCGGCCGTGTTCTCCCGGCCCGTCCAGCCAGGAGCTCCTCGCCATTCGGCCAGGACTTTCCCGTCTCCCGGGCAGCGCCGCACGGCCAAGGACCTCGGGCACCGCGCGGCGCTCTCCGGCCGGGGCGGGCGCCGCATCCCGACGAGACGACGGCGTGCTTTCCGATGACAGCGCGGAAGGGCCCTCCGCAACGCGACGGGCCCCTCCGCGCTTAGAGCCTCAGGAGACGGCGGTGAGCGCCCCGTCGAGCGCACGCACGATGGTGCGAGCCTCGTCGGCGGTGAGCGTCAGCGGCGGCGAGAGGATGATCTTCGTGCCGGCCGGGCGGACGACGACCCCGAGGGTGCGCGCCTCGGCGGCGATGCGGTGCGCGATGCCGGTGGTCGGGTCGATCGGCGTGCGGGTCTTCTTGTCCGACACGAGGTCGACGCCAGCCATCAGGCCCTTGCCGCGGGTCTGGCCCACGAGCTCGAAGCGCTCGAGGCCCTTGAGCTCTTCCAGCAGCACCGAGCCGACGGCGGCGGCGTTGCCCGGCAGGTCCTCGTCCTCGACGATGTCGAGCACCGCGAGGGCGGCCGCGGCGGCGAGCGGGTGGCCGCTGTAGGTGTGGCCGTGCATCACGACGCTCGAGAAGCCCGGGCCGTCCTCGATGGCCTCGGCCACGCGGCGGTTCAGCACGGTGGCGGACAGCGGCACGTAGCCTGCCGAGATGCCCTTGGCGAAGCACAGGATGTCGGGGGCGACGCCCCAGCCGCGGCTGCCGAGCATGTTGCCGGTGCGACCGAAGCCCGTGACCACCTCGTCGGAGATCATCAGGATGCCGAAGCGGTCGAGCAGCTCGCGCACGCGCTTCCAGTAGTTCTCCGTCGGGACGATCACGCCGCCGGCGCCCTGCACCGGCTCGGCGATGAAGGCCGCGATGGTCTGCGGGCCGAGGAACTCGATGCGCTCCTCCAGCTGGGCGATCACGAGGTCGGTCAGCTCCTCCGGATCCTCGCAGTTCCACGGGTTACGGTAGAGGAACGGCGTGTCCAGGAACTCGACGCCGGGAAGCAGCGGACCGTAGTTGTAGTGGTAGACGGCGTTGCCGCCGACCGAGGTGCCGCCGATGTGCATGCCGTGGTACGAGCTGCGCAGCGACAGGAAGCGGGTGCGGCCCGGCTCGCCGGCGGCGACCCAGTACTGACGCGCGAGCTTGAGCGCGGTCTCCACCGCGTCGGACCCGTTCGAGCCGAACATCATGCGGTGGGCTTCCTCGGGCGCGAGCATCTCCACAAGACGGTCGGCCAGGTCGTACACACGCGGGTGGGCGACCCCGTCGAAGGTCTGGTAGTACGAGAGCTCGTCCATCTGCTCGGCGATGGCCGCCTTGACCTCGGGACGCCCGTGGCCGACGTTGACGTTCCACAGACCGGCGATGCCGTCGAGCAGGCGGTTGCCGTCGGCGTCGGTGACGTAGTTGCCCTCGCCGGAGGCGATGATCAGCGTCTCCTGGCCGGGGATCTGCTTGGCCCCGGTCATCGGGTGCCAGAAGCGCTTCTCCGCCGTCTTGTACTCGGCCAGCGGACGGGCGTGCGTGCGGCTGTCCAGAACCATGAGAGCATCCTCCTTCGCCGCGACGTCGCGGCAGTCGTTTCCCGATCCGGCGGGAGCTCGCGGGCGTGGAAGGACGCCCGCGTCGAAACGGATGGCCTTAATTGTGCAATTGCACAGATTTTCTGTCAAGCCCTCGCCGAAGGCCCGCGCACCCTCTCCGCTGGGCGGAGGGACGGCCGGGGCGCCTCCGGGAGAGAGA
>JBEBWQ010000119.1:0-7466 GCA_040392075.1 Microbacterium sp. | reverse complement strand
GCGCTCCTCGGCGCCGTTCGCGCGGCGCTCAGATCCCGAGCTCGTCGAGGAACGCGGTCACCGCCGCGGCGACCTCGATGCTCTTCTCCTCCATCAGGGGGATCCGGCCGCCGGGGATCTCGACCACCCGGGTGCGCTCCGCGCGCGGGAAGGCCGTGCGCAGCCGCTCGGTGTGCGGCGCGGAGACCGGATCGAGCGTCGGAGCGAGCACCAGAACCGGTGCGGCGAGGAGATCGGCGCGCTCGTCCATGCGGTAGCGGCCGACGGCCCGGTGGCCCTCCTGCGGATCGATGCCGGGAGCGAGCGCGTCGCGCACGTACCGGTCGAGCAGGTCCGGGCGGCCGGCGGGGTAGAGGCCGGCGCGGCCCCGCCACAGCTCCTGCAGGTGCGCACCGTCCGCGCGGCGGGTGCAGCCGTCGACGACGGGGCCGTGCGCCCGGGCGCGGAACTCCGCGTCCATGTACTTCCCCGCCGACAAAACCGCCGCCGCGACCCGCGCGGGCGCGCGGACCGCCGTCTCCATCGCGGCGTAGAACCCGGTGTGGTGGCCCAGCACCGTGAACCGCTCGATCCCCAGGGCGTCCGCGAGCGCCAGCGCCCCCTCGGCGTACTGGGCGATCGACTGGTCGCCGGCGGGCTTCGCGGACTGGCCGAAGCCGTACATGTCCATCGCGATCGTCCGGCGGTGCGCCGCCAGCAGCGGCAGCAGCTCGCGGTACTCGTCGAGCGACCGCGGCGTCTGGTGCAGCAGCAGGATCGGCACGGGGGAGCCGTCTGCGGAGGCGGCCGGATCACCCCCGGGAACCGTGCCGGGGAGGCCTCCGGCCTCGGCGTAGTGGAGCTGGCCGAGCGGGGTGTCAGCGTAGCCGTACCGGACAGTGGTCCGTGTCATCAGGGTCCTCCAGGGGTGGTGTTAGGCTCCGACTCGTTATGAGCCAGAACCCTCCGGTGGTACACATCGTCGACGACGATGAGGATCTGCGCCAGTCGCTGGTCTTCCTGCTGCAGAGCGTGGGGATCGTCGCCCTCGTCTACCCCGACGCGATGACGTTCCTCGACGAGTTCGATCCCGACGAGCCGGGCATCGTGATCGTCGACGTGCGCATGCCCGGGCTCAGCGGCGTGCAGCTGCAGGAGCGGCTCGTGCAGCGCGACTACCCGGGTCCGATCGTCTTCTGCTCCGCGCACGGCGACGTCGACCTGTCGGTGCGTGTGATGCGCGCCGGCGCGGTGGACTTCCTGCAGAAGCCCTACGATCCGCAGCGGATGCTCGAGGTCGTGCAGGTCCAGCTCGAGAACGCCGGCCGCGTCTTCGCCCGCCGGGCGCAGCGACGCGCGATCGAGCGACGCCTCGACACCCTCACCCCCCGGGAGCGGGAGGTGCTGCGCGGCGTGGTGGAGGGGCTGCCCAGCCAGCAGATCGCCCATCACCTCGGAACGAGCGTGAAGACCGTCGACGTGCATCGCGGGCGGATCCGGGCGAAGACCGAGGCGGAGAGCCTGACCACGCTCGTCCGCGACATCTACGCGCACCGCATCGTCGTCTGAGCAGCTCGCGCCCCGCCGCCGTCCGCGACGCGGGGCACGACCGACGAGGGCGCCGGGCGTCGTCACCGTCACTCCGGCACCGTCACACCGGGAGCGGGGCGTCCAGGGCGTGGAACCGGCGCTGGAAGTACGTCAGCCCGCCGGCGCTCTCGTCGGCGAGGATGCGATCCGCCTCGACGAACAGGACCGAGTGCGAGCCGCGCTCCACGATGTCCACGACCCGGCCCACGAGGGCGGCGGCGGCCCCGGCGAGGACCGGTGCACCGGTGAGGGCCTCGTCCCACGCCGCGGCGAGGAAGCGATCCGTGCCCACCCGGTCCGTTCCGCCGGCGAAGACGCGGGCGATCTCCTCCTGCCCGGAGGCGAGGACGTTGACGCACACGGTCCCGTTCTCCAGGAAGGCGCGATGGTTGCCGCTGCGGCGGTTGACGCAGACGAGCAGTGTCGGCGGAGCGTCGGTGACCGAGCAGACCGCGCTGACCGTGAGACCGGCGCGGCCCGCCGGCCCGTCGGTCGTGATGACGGTGACGCCGGCGGACAGGTTCGCCATCGCGCGACGGAAATCGCGCTGCGTCGCGGTGGGCTCGATGCTCGTCATGCTTCCTCCCGCTGGTCGGTCCGCCGGCAACGCTGACGGACCGGCACGGTTATGACGATAGGCGTGCGACGCGGCCGATCCCATCGAGACTTCGTCCCGCCGCGGTGAGCACTTCCTTTACGGGCCCGGCAGGGCTCCTCGCCGTCGCGGAGCACCGGAGTCGGGGAGAGGGGATTCCCCCGCGATCACCGAGCGGGGGCATTCCCGGCGGCGGTCGGGTCCGGGTCCTCGGCGGACGCGGGGAGCGCGAAGCCGAACACGGTCCCGCCGCCGGACCGCGGCTCGCACCAGATGCGTCCGCGCTGCCGGGTGATGATGCGATAGCTGAGCGCCAGGCCGATGCCGCTGCCCTCGGCCTTCCCGCTGGCGGACGCGCCGCCGCTGAACGACTCCGAGAAGGGGTCCCGGGTGAGCCCGCGGCCCCGGTCCGCGACGAGGAACGTCCCCTCCTCGCCGTCCTCCGTCGCGCCGACTCCGCGCGTGGAGACCAGGATCCGGCGCGTGTCGTCCGCCGGGGCGCTCTCGGCCATCTCGTCGATCGCGTTGAAGACGAGGTTCAGCACCACCTGTCCGGTGAGCACCCGCTCGCAGCGCACCGGGACCGGTTCGGGGAAGAGGTCGAGGTCCACCGCGACCGCCGTGGGATCGGCGCGCAGGCGGATGAACGGCAGGCACTCGCGGACGATGTCGTTCAGGTCCACCGTCTGCTCCACCTGCTCGAGGTGGCCGACGAAGGAGCGCAGCGTCGAGACGATGGCCGCCGCACGATCGACCTGGCGGCTGACCGAGTCCAGACCGTAGGAGAGCTGCTCGCCCACCTGCTCGGGCAGGTCGCCGTGCGTGGTGAGCGCGGCGGTGCGCGCCCGCACCCCGGCGAGGAAGTTCCCCGCGGCGGCGAGCGGCTGGCCGAGCTCGTGCGCGATCGCCATCGCCATGTCGCCCATCGCCGTGTAGCGGGCGAGGTAGTTCTCCTGGTGCTGCTCCAGCTCGCGGATCGCCTCGCCCCGGATCCGCTCGGTCACGTCGTGGGCGATGATCAGGTAGGTGGGCGCGGCCTGCTCCGGCAGACGCTCGATGCTGCCCTCCAGGTAGGTGGCGCGATCGGTGTCGGCGTTGAACTCCAGCGTGATCGACTGGAACGGCCACTCCGCCGTCACCGCGTCGCGGACCCGCTCCCAGTCGTTCGTCCGCGTGCCGCCGATGCGGAAGCCGGCATGGTCGCTGAGGGGGCGGCCCACCAGCAGAAGCGTGTCCGCTCCGCCGCTGGCGAGCCGCAGCCGCCCGAGCGCCGTGTCGGTGGCCGAGAGGATCACGCCGGAGCGGTCCAGGAGGAACGCCAGGGTGGAGGTGTGCCGGGTGAGCGCGTCCACGCTCGTCTCGGCGAGCCGCAGGGCCGTGTCCGTGCGCTGCTCGCGTTCGATGTCCCGGTAGTGCACCATCACGGCGGGGCCGCCGGAGAGTTCCACGCGGTGCGCGAAGGCGTCGGTGCGATGCACCCGGCCCGACTTGGAGCGCAGATGCCATTCCACCCTGCTCTCGCCGTCGACGAGGGCTTTCTGCAGGTAGGCGCGGGCCACCACCCGGTCGTACTGACGGGCGGAGGAGGAGATCGAGTTCGCCCGCAGGGGCAGGAGCTCCTCCAGCTCCATCTCCAGCATCCGGCAGGCGGCGGGGTTGGCCCAGACGATCTTCAGATCCTGCCCGCCGTGCAGCATCATGCACACGTCGGTGGCGTTGAGCATCGCCAGGAAGTCCCGGTCGGCGAGCGGGGCTCCGGGTGCGCCGCCGTCGCGGGCCCCGGGCGCCTGATCACTGCTCATCCGCTCAGCATACGACCGGGGTGCATGCGGTGACGGGCGGACTCCGTGGCGCGGCCCGGGCTGAAGGAAGTACCTAGGGCGAAGCGCCGTATCTCCGATGGCCGGGCAATCCGGCGGTTCTTAACATGGCCGTAACACGGGAAGACCAGACGAGGAGCGATGGCGATGACGGACCCCCATGGAGCGGACACCACGATCACCTGGGACGCGGTCCTCCAGGAGCTGCGGGAGCGCCGGGCGGAGTTCCACGCCCGACGGCACGTGCCCCGCGACTTCATCGACAAGCTGATCGCCCTGAAGGTCTACCGCGCGGCCGCTCCCGCCCGTTTCGGAGGGGAGCCGATGTCGCCGGCGGAGTTCATCCGCACGGTGGAGAGGATCGCCCGCGTCGACGGGTCGACCGGCTGGGTGGTGGCCTTCTCCACGGCCCTCACCTATCTCGGCGCGCTGCCACTGGAGACCCAGGCCGAGCTGTACCGGAACGGCCCCGACGTGGTCTTCGCCGGCGGCCTGTTCCCGCTCGTGCCGGCCAAGAGCACCGAGAACGGATACTGGGTCGAGGGGACCTGGAAGTTCTCCAGCGGCTGCATGGCGGCGGACTGGATCGGCGTCGGCCTCATCGACGAGGACGGCGGCGGCCTGCCCCGCGTCGCGGTGCTGCCTCGTGATCGGGTGGAGATCATCGACAACTGGAACGTCGACGGCATGGTCGCCTCCGGCTCCTTCGACACCCGGGTGAACGGCGCCGAGGTCGCCCGCGAGTGGACCTTCCTGCGGGGCGGGGAGTCGCTCATCGACGAGCCGCTGTTCCGCTACCCGCCGATCGGCTTCCAGGCCCAGATGCACGCCTCGATCGGACTCGGCGTGGCGCAGGCGGCGCTCGACTACGCGCGCGAGGCCGGGGCGCGCACCGGCGTGACCGGCGCTCCGCCGCTGGGCGCGCGCGCCTACTTCCGCACCGACCTCGCCAAGGCCTACGTGCAGCTGAACGCCGCGCGCTCCTTCTTCATCGACACCGCCGACGACGTCTGGGAGACGGTGTGCCGCGGCGACGAGGTCACCCCCGAGCAGACGGCCGACATCCGGCTGTCGTCGGCGTACATGGCGGACGTCGCGGCGCAGGTCGTGCACGACGTCTCGGCGATCTCCGGCGCCGGCATCATCAGCGACGGCCACCCGTTGCAGACCATCCGGCGCGACGCCCAGGTCCCGCAGCTGCACGCCACCCTGGGGCACGCGATGTACGACGCCGGGGGCGCGGTGCTGCTCGGGCAGAAGCCCGACATCCCCTTCCTCTGAGGCGTTCGTCCGACGAGGGGAGCGGACGGCCCGGCGGCACCCCCGCCGGGCCGTCGGCGTGCCCGGCGCCGGTGCGGGCGAGGGACCCTCCACGGGCGTGCACCGAACTCTCAGGAAAACACCCCGGGAGGGGGCTTGCAGAGAAACTATCCGTTTGGCAAGATCTGGAGAAGGCGGGTTCGACCGGGACCCGTCCGCCGGGTGCGACGAGGACGCCGCATCCCGGATCGCACGGTGCGTCCGACTCCGAGAAGAAGGCTCCGCAATGGCAATGAAGTCCGCGACACTGGCTCCCACCGCCCTGCACCCGCTGTCCCCGCTCACCGAGGCGGAGATCTCCCGCTTCCGCGAGGTCATCGAGGGCGAGGGCCTTCTCGGTGAAGGGTGGCGCGTCACCTACGTCCACCTGGTGGAGCCCGAACGGGCCGAGGTCGCGGAGTGGCAGCCCGGTCAGCCGGTCGCCCGCTCGATCTCCGCGGTGCTGCTGCACCTGCCCACCGCCGCGAACGTGGGGGTCGTGGTCGACGTCGTCGCCGGCACCCTGACCCACCGCGAGGAGCTGGACACCCGCACCGGCGGGCAGGCGCCCATCCTCGACGAGGAGTACATCGCCGCCGACGAGATCGTCAAGGCCGACCCGGAGTGGTGCGCGGCGATCCTCCGCCACGGCGTGCCCTCCGTCGATATGGTGCGCACCGCACCGCTCTCCGCCGGCGTCTTCGGCTACGAGGACGAGGTGGGCGTGCGGATGTGCCGGGTGCACGCCTTCGTGCAGACCAAGGACCTCGAGCAGATCTGGGGCCACCCGGTGTCCGGCGTCGTCGCCCACGTCGACCTCACCAACCGCAGGGTTCTGCGCGTCATCGAGGCCAACGACCTGAACATGCCGACGGCGACCCAGGACTGGAACGACCCCGCGGTCCGCGGTCCGCTGCGCACGGACCTCAAGCCCATCCGCATCACCCAGCCCGAGGGCGTCAGCTTCACCCTCGACGAGGACGGTCTGCTGCAGTGGCAGAACTGGTCGGTGCGCGTCGGCTTCAACGGCCGTGAGGGACTGACCCTGCACCAGCTGAGCTTCGCCGACCGCGGTGAGGAGCGCAGCATCATCCACCGCGCCTCGATCAGCGAGATGGTCGTGCCCTACGGGGCGGCCTCGCCCTCGCACAGCTGGCAGAACTACTTCGACGCGGGGGAGTACCAGTACGGCCGCCTCGCCAACCCGCTCGCCCTGGGCTGCGACTGCGTGGGCGAGATCGCCTACGTCGACGCGGTGGTGGCGGACGACTTCGGCAAGCCGACCCGCATCCCCAACGCGGTCTGCATCCACGAGGAGGACTACGGCACCCTCTGGAAGCACACCGACATGTTCGCGCAGACGATGGACGTGCGCCGCCAGCGCCGGCTGGTGATCAGCTTCTTCACCACCGTCGGGAACTACGACTACGGCTTCTACTGGTACCTCTACCTCGACGGCAAGATCCAGCTGGAGATGAAGGCCACCGGCGTGCTGTTCCCGGACAACCACGACGGCGGGGATGAGAGCCACTCGAGCATCGTCGCCGAGGGCGTGGGTGCGCCGTTCCACCAGCACATGTTCTCCGCCCGCCTGCACATGGCGGTCGACGGCGATCGGATGAACGTCGAGGAGATCGAGGCGAAGGCCCTGCCGATGGGACCGGAGAACCCGGTGGGCAACGCCTTCACGCGTCGCATCACCCCGCTGACCACGGAGAAGAGGGCCCAGCGGGTCGCCGACAACGGCAAGGGCCGGGTCTGGGCGATCAAGAGCGCCGACCGCCTCAACGCGGTCGGCCGGCCCACCGGCTACGTCCTCTTCCCCGAGGGGCAGCCGACGCTGCTCGCCGCCGAGGGGTCCTCCATCCGTGAGCGCGCCCGCTTCGCCACCAAGCACCTCTGGGTCACCCGCTACGCGCCTGGGGAGTACTGGGCCGCGGGCTCCCGCCCGAACCAGCACCCCGGCGGGGCGGGCCTGCCGGAGTACACGGCGAACAACCGCTCGCTCCGCAACGCCGACCTCGTGGTCTGGCACACCTTCGGGCTGACGCACTTCCCCCGTCCCGAGGACTGGCCGATCATGCCCGTGGACTACGCCGGCTTCACGATGAAGCCGCACGGATTCTTCGACCGCAGCCCCGTGCTCGACGTCCCCCTGCTGGAGGACCACTCCTCCTGCCGGG
>JBEBWQ010000118.1:0-7487 GCA_040392075.1 Microbacterium sp. | reverse complement strand
GGTGCCGTCGGCGCCGATGAGGAACTCGCAGGTGCCCGCGCCCACGTAGCCGACCTCGCGCATGATGGCCCGCGACGAGTCGTAGAGGATCCGGTTCTGCTCCTCGGTGAGGAACGGGGCCGGGGCCTCCTCCACGAGCTTCTGGTGCCGCCGCTGAAGGGAGCAGTCGCGCGTGGAGATCACGACGACGGTGCCGGCCGCGTCGGCGAGGCACTGCGTCTCCACGTGGCGGGGCTTGTCCAGGTACTTCTCCACGAAGCACTCGCCGCGGCCGAAGGCGGAGATCGCCTCCCGCGTGGCGGACTCGAACAGCTCGGCGACCTCACCGCGTTCCCGGGCGACCTTGAGACCGCGGCCGCCCCCGCCGTAGGCCGCCTTGATGGCGATCGGCAGGCCGACGGCATCGGCGAAGGCGAGCACCTCGGCGGCGTCGGAGACGGGACCGGGCGTGCCGGGGGCGAGGGGCGCGCCGACCTTCTCTGCGACCTGACGCGCGCTCACCTTGTCGCCGAGGCGGTCGATCGCCTCCGGGGACGGGCCGATCCAGATGAGCCCCGCCCGGATGACGGCGCGGGCGAAGTCGGCGTTCTCCGCGAGGAAGCCGTACCCGGGATGCACCGCGTCGGCGCCGGAACGGCGGGCGACGGAGAGGATCTTCTCGATCTGGAGGTAGGTCTCACCGCTGGTCGCGCCGCCGAGGGCGTAGGCCTCGTCGGCGAGCCGCGTGTGCAGCGCGTCCCGGTCCTGATCCGCGTAGACGGCGACGGAGGAGATGCCGGAGTCCCGGGCGGCGCGGATGATGCGGACGGCGATCTCGCCGCGGTTAGCGATCAGCACCTTGGCGAACGGGGCGGGCTCGGTCTGGGGCATGACTGCCAGCCTAGCGACGATGGAGCCGATCATTTTGAGGACTCTCTACAAGATAAGAAAGAATTCGTGGCGGGGAGTCTACGAACGATTCCACAGCTGCGGCCACTCCGTGCCGAGTTCGGCGACGAGGCGCCGGAGCGTGGAGAGCGACATGCCGACGACGGTGGACGGATCCCCGTCGACCCGTTCGATGAAGGCCCCGCCCAGGCTGTCGACGGTGAACGCGCCGGCCACGTGCAGCGGCTCGCCGGTGGCGACGTAGGCGTCGATCTCGGTGTCGCTCACATCCGCGGCGAAGGAGACGCCGGCCCGGGCCTCCGCCCAGCGCTCGACGGGCGCCGCGCCCGGACGCACGCGGAACACGGAGTGCCCGGAGTGCAGGATGCCTGTGCGCCCGCGCATCTCCCGCCAGCGGCGGCGCGCCTCCTCCGGCTCGTGCGGCTTGCCGTAGACCTGTCCCTGGACGGCGAACATCGAATCGCCCCCGATGACGAAGCCGTCGAAGGACGCCTCCTCGGCGAGCACCTGCCCGACGACGTCGGCGGCCTTCGCCCGGGCGAGGAGCAGGACGAGCTCCTCCGGAGGCAGGTCCCCGCCGCGCTCCGCGCGTGCGGCCTCGGCCACGGCGTCCTCGTCCACGCGCGGGGCGCGGGTGAGGGGCTCGATGCCGCTCTGGCGAAGGAGCATGAGCCGGGCGGGGGAGGTCGAGGCGAGGAGCACGCGCATGCTCCTACGCTATCGGGACGGCGGGGCGGGCTCATCGAGGCGCGGGTGTGGCGACGGTCGCTCGTGGCGGACGGTCGCCGTCCTCCGGCGGGCGGCGCACGCGCACCGCGCCGACCGAAGGACGGCATCTCGGGCGGCGGCCCCCCGGGGAGCGGGAGGGCCGGTGCGCGGTGCGCGGCGCCCCCGGCGGTGTGCCATGCTCGGAGGATGACCGGCGCGCTCCTGGACCTCGAGATCACCGGAATCGCCCACGGCGGCGTGTTCGTGGCCCGGCACGAGGGGCGGGTGGTGTTCGTCGCCGATGCGGTTCCCGGAGAGCGGGTGCGTGCCCGGGTGAGCGACGACGCGCGGAGCTCCTTCTGGCGCGCGGACACCGTGGAGGTCCTGGACGCCTCGCCGCACCGCCGGCCGCACCTCTGGGCGGAGGCGGACGTCTCCCGGGACCCTGCCGCCCGCCCCGGTGGAGCCGACCTCGGGCACATCGCCCCGGCGGAGCAGCGCCGGCTCAAGGGCACGGTCCTGGCGGAGGCTCTGGAGCGCTTCGCCGGTGGCGGGCTCTCCGCCCCCTCCGTCGACGAGCTGCCCGTCGCGCGGCCCGGCGGGACGTCGGAGACCGGGGGAGCGGCGGAGGGCGCCGGCTGGCGCACGCGCATGACCGTCCATGTCGACGCCGCGGGGCGGATCGGCCCCTATGCCGCGCGGAGCCGCCGGGTGATCCCGGTCGGGGCCTACCCGCTGTCGCGTCCCGCGGTGGCGGAGGTCGCGCTCGGCCTGCGCGGGGAGCGACCCGGGCGGATCGAGCTGATCGAGCCGGCGGACGGCGCGGTGCGCGTGCGGCGCCTGCCGGAGGACGGCTCCCGTCCGCCGCGGGAGACCGTCGTCGAGCAGGTCGGCGCACGGCGGTTCCGCGTCGATGCCGGCGGGTTCTGGCAGGTCCACCCGCAGGCGGCCACGGTCCTCGGCGAGACGGTGCGCTCGATGCTGATCGGTCGCGTCGACCCCGCGCTCGTGCACCTCGATCTCTACGGCGGCGTCGGCCTCTTCGCCGCCGCGCTGCGGGACCTCGGCGGCCGTGCGATCGTCACCGTCGAGTCGGACCGCCGGGCGACCGCGCACGCCGAGGCGAACGTCCGCGGCGTGACGGGCGTGACCGCGCGGGTGGATCGCTGGCTGCCGAGCGCCGAGCTCTCGCGGCCCGTCGGCGCCGTCGTGCTGGACCCGCCGCGCGTCGGGGCCGGTCGCCGCGTGGTCGAGGGCCTCGTCGCCCTCGCACCCCAGGCCGTGGTCTACGTCGCGTGCGACCCGGTCGCGCTCGCCCGTGACCTCGCCACCTTCCGGGCCCTCGGCTGGGAGTGCGCGGAGCTGCGCGCCTTCGACCTGTTCCCGCACTCGCACCACTTCGAGTCCGTCGCCCTGCTCCTCCCGCCCGCCGCGGGCTGAGGGCACGCCCGCGCGGAGGGCCCTGCGCGACCCGCCCGGCGACGGAGCCCGTTCACAGGCATGACCGCTTTCCTCACGCGGGATCGGAGAGACCGTTCCGGCCCGCCCGGCACCGGCTTCCGCGGGCTCGGTGGACGGCGCAGAGTGATGGGGCGGCCTGCCCAGCAGCGGGGTGGATCTCCCCGCACCTGGGCCGAAGTAGGCTCGACGCATGGGAAAGCTCGCTCTCATCGACGATCACGAGTCGGTCCGGCTGGGGGTCGAGGCGGCGTGCGAGCGGGAAGAGATCTCCGTGGTCTTCTCCGGCCGCACCGTCGCGGCCTATCTCGACTGGCTGCGCGGCACCGGGCGGGAGGCCCTCGCCGAGATCGTGCTGCTCGATCTCACGCTGGGCGACGGCACGCTGGTGACCGAGAACGTGCGCCGGCTGCTGCAGACCGGGGCCGAGGTGATCCTGTACACCGTGGCCGACCGGCCGGCGGCGATCCGCGAGGCCCTCGCCGTGGGCGCGGCGGGAATCATCAGCAAGTCCGCGCCGCTGGACGATGTGCTGCGGGCCGTGCGGACCGTGGCCGACGGCGAGCCCCTGAACAACGTCGAGTGGGCCACCGCGGTGGAGGGCGACCGGGCGTTCGCGGACGCCCAGCTGTCGACGCGGGAGCGCGAGGTGCTGCGCCTGTACGCCGCGGGGCTTCCGCTGAAGGTGGTCGCCGATCGTCTGGGCGTGGCCTACTCCACCGCCAAGGAGAACATCGCGCGGATCCGGGCGAAGTACGTCGAGGTCGGACGCCCGGCGCCGACGAAGGTCGACCTGCTGCGCCGTGCCGTGGAGGACGGCCTGCTCGCCGTCGAGGGGAACCCGGGTGTCGGCTGATCCCCTGCATCCGGGGGAGACCCCGGCGACGGCGGGGGTGCGCGAGGCCTGGTCCCAGGTGACGGCCTCGAGCGACGCGGCGCCGGTGACGGTGGACAGCGCGCTCGAACGGTTCACCAGCGCCCGCATGGAGCGCATCATGCAGATCCTCGTCGCGCTGGGCGCGACCACTCTCGGCGGCCAGGCCCTGGTCGAGGCGCTCGGCTCCCTCCGGATCACGGACACGGCGCAGATCGGGCTGCTGGCGGCGGTCTTCCTCCCGCTCCTCCTCATGATCGTCTCCTGCGTGTCGGGGGCGGGGGTGCGCATGATGGCGAGCCTGTTCGCCGTGGTCTATCTGGCGTGCCTCGGGCTCTGGCCGCTCGCGACCGAGTCGTCCGATCGGTCCGAGAGCCTGCAGCCGTGGATCTTCTTCCTCGTCGGCGTCGCCGTGGTCGCCGGAGTGCTCGCCTTCCCGCTGACCCTGCAGGTCTTCTGGGCCCTCGCGGTGCCGATGGTCTACGGGGCCGTGCGCGTGGAGCAGGGGGACTTCGCACCGGGGTACTGGGTGAGCACGGGATTCGACGTCACCTTCACCCTGATCCTCTGCGGCATCCTCGTCACCCTGGGATGGATGCTGCGCCTGGTCGCCCGCGGGGTGGATCGCGCCCGGGAACGGGCGATCGCCGAGGCCGGTGCGCGGGCGGCGGAGGCGGCGGCGGAGGAGGAGCGCGTGGTCGTCGCCGCCCTCATGCACGACAGCGTCCTGGCCGCCCTGCTCGCGGCCGAGCGGGCGGAGGGTCCGCGCGGCCGGGATCTCGCCGTGGCGATGGCGCGTGAGGCGCTGACGCGGCTGGCCAACACCGAGGATCTGGTCGCGGAGGAGGGGACCGACCGGATGATCGGCACCGCCGGGCTGGTGGCGGAGCTGCGCCGGGCCCTGTCGGAGCTCGGCGCGGACGCGGTGGTGGAGGAGCGCGGCCGTCCCGGGGCGGTGCCGGAGCGGGTGGCGCGCTCCGTGGTGCTGGCGGCGCGCCAGGCGATCGGCAACGCCGTCGTGCACGCGCAGGGACGCGGTCTGCACCTGATCGTGGAGACCCGTACGACGGTGCTCGGGTGGTCGGAGGACGGCACGGAGGAGAAGCGAGCGACCGCCGGACCCTGCCGCCTGACGGTCAGCGTGCTGGATGCCGGGCCCGGCTTCGAGCCGGAGGAGATCCCCGACGACCGGCTGGGCGTCCGCGCGTCGATCGTGGCGCGGATGGCCGCGGTGAGCGGCAGCGGGCAGGTCCTGTCCGAGTCCGGCGCCGGAACGTCCGTCGTGCTCGCGTGGGATCCGGAGGGGGCGGCATGACGGGGGGGCGCACCGCGCCGCGTCCCCGGACGACGGTGACCGTCCGGGGGGTGCTCACCACGCTCGGACTGGTGTTCGCCAGCTCCCTCGCGGTGCGCGGGCTGTGGTGGACCGAGATGCCGCGCGTCCCGCTCCTCATGCTCGGAGGCATCGCGCTCTTCGTCGCGGTCCTTCTCGTCCTCGTGCTCGTGGACGACGGTCCCGGTCTGCGCATGCCGCGCGGGGCGTCCGTGCTCGGCCTCGTGGCGGCCGGGGCGATCCCGACGACGACGGGGCTCGCACTGGACAGCGCGATCCGGACCGCGCCCTTCGCCACCTGGTACATCGGCGGGCTGGGCCTACTGGCGGTGGTCGCGATCGTGCGCCGCCGGCCGCTGTACGGATGGGTCATGCTCCTTCTGCTCGCCGGAGGCGCGGCCTTCTGGCTCGGGCCGATGGCGGCTCTGCAGCTGGGTCTGGTCGGATCGATCATGTGGGTCGCCTCCGCGCACCTCCTCGTGGTGCTCTGGGACCGTGCGGTCGAGGACGCCCAGCGGTTGACGGCGATCCAGGAGAACGCCTCGGCCGGCCGCGCCGCGGAGGCGGAACGGCAGCGGGAGCGGCGGCTGCGGGTGCAGTACGCGCTGCGGGTGGCGGGCCCCGTGCTCACCCGCGCGATCGTGACGCACGGCGCACTGGACGAGTCCGACCGGCTGGCGGCACGGCTGGCCGAAGGACGGCTGCGCGACGAGCTGCGCGGTGCGGCGCTGATGGACGAGGCGGTGCGTCAGGCGGTGGAGGACACGCGCCGCCGGGGCGCGGTGGTGACCGTCACCGACGACGGCGGGCTGGAGGGCGTGCCGGAACCGCGGCGCCGGGAGATCCGCGCGGAGCTGGCCCGGATCCTCGCCGCATCGACGTCGTCCCGGGTGATCGTGCGCAGCGTGCCCGACCCCGCGGTGGCGGTGACCGTCGTGGGCCGGGACGCGTGCTCCTCGGACGAGGACGCCGTGGACCTCTGGGAGGAGATCCCGCGGGACTCCGGGTGAGGTCGGGCGGGTCCCGTTGCCGCGTCGATACGGACGAGGGCACGGCGAGAGGAACCGCCGGCGTGGTCCGATGGCCCAGGGCGGGGCGCTGATGGACGCCTTCCGGCGAGGAGATTCTCCGGTACCCGGGAGCGAGAGAGCCCGGCGGCGCGCGAACGGAGCGCAGAGACGGAGACCCGTCCACACGAGGAGATCCCCCGGCATCCGTGATGAGGGGAGGGTCGAGACGGATGCCGGGGGAGAGAAGGGGGCGAGGGGCGGCGTAGCCGCCCGCCCCTCGCCGAGCGGTCGATTACCCGAAAATCGACCGCGGGGCATCTCGGACCCGGTTCGCACGGAGGCGATCGGCCCGAGAGCGGAGAGCGCAGTGCACTGCGCTGTAGATCCAGTCTGACCGGCCTACGGCGATCTGTCTGTCGGTATTTCGGGGGACAGGGGGATCGTGCATCTCGACGCCTGGTGACGACCTCGCCGGAAGACCCGTCGACCGATGCCTCGGGGCGGCGTCGGGCGAGTCCCGCCTCCGGTCCCGTAGGACCTGGCCGCAGACGGGGTCGGCTCGGCGGATGGGGCGGGCTCTCAGCGGCCGGAGCCGGAGAAGCGTCCCCACGCGACGTCGCGGCGCAGAGGGCGCCGCAGGCCGCGCGCGGTGCGCGACCACGCGTCGACGGGAGCCTCCTCGACCGTCGCCGAGGACGCCTCCTTCGCGTAGGCCTCGCTCAGCACCGCGAGGAGGGCTGCCAGCTCCTCCTCGGTCGCCGTGCCGTGCACGATCTGCGCCGTCGGAGGTGCGCTCGCCTCCGCGCTCTCGGCGGGACCGGGGTCGACGGTGCTCACAGCGGGATGTTCCCGTGCTTCTTGGGCGGCAGCTCGGCGCGCTTGCCCCGCAGCGCCCGCAGCGCCTTCGCGATCGAGACCCGGGTGCTGGCCGGCTCGATGATGCCGTCGAGCTCGCCCCGCTCGGCCGCGAGGAAGGGCGAGGTGACGTTGTAGGTGTACTCGTTCGCCAGGCGCGCGCGCACGGCGGCGACGTCCTCCCCGGCCTCCTCGGCGCGCTTGATCTCGCCCCGGTAGAGGATGTTCACCGCCCCCTGACCGCCCATCACCGCGATCTCCGCGGTGGGCCAGGCGAGGTTGATGTCGGCGCCGAGCTGCTTGGAGCCCATCACGATGTAGGCGCCGCCGTAGGCCTTGCGCAGGATGACGGTGACCAGCG
>JBEBWQ010000117.1:0-7677 GCA_040392075.1 Microbacterium sp. | reverse complement strand
CGCGGACCGCGGGTTCCGGGTGACGATGCGCAGGAGCCGAGGAGGCCGGCTCCGGCACCGCGTCGAGGGACGCAGAGACCGGTTGAAGGCTCTCCGCGGCGCGCTGCCGGAGGGCGGAGGCGCGGCGAAGAGCGGAGGTGCGGCGGAGAGCGGAGCGGTCGCGGGACGCTGAGGCTGTGTGAAGGGGACCGAGCCAGGCGCGAAGGACCGGATCCGCCGACGGCACTCCCGAAGACCGGGCTCCCGCGGACGACACTCCCGTGGATGGCACTTGCGGGGACGGGACTCCCCGGGAAGGGGCTCCCGCGGCCGGGGCGGCCTCCCTCCCGCCCTCGTCCCCCGGCTCAGGCCTCCGGTCCGCCCCGCCCCGCCCCACGCCGCCCAGATCCACCCGCGCGTCGGCGCGGTCGGCGAACTCCTCGGCCCGATGCTCGGCGACGATCACGCAGACACCGGCCTCATGGGCGAGCCGATCCAGCAGGGTCACGATCCGTGTCCGGGCGGCACGGTCCAGGTCGGCGAGCGGCTCGTCCACGAGGAGGAGGATCGGGTGCTCCACGATCGCCGCGCCGAGGGAGACCAGCGTCGCCTCACCGGCGGAGAGCTCCGCCGTCCGTCGTTCGAGAAGGGCGGTGATGCCCAGGCGCTCCCCGATCTCGTCGACCCGAGCGCGGATGATCGTCGAGGCGACGCCGCGCAGTTCCAGGGCGAGTCCGATCTCGTCCCGCACCCGCTCGGCGGCGAACCCCTCGCGCGGGTTCTGCGGAACCAGGCCGACCAGGCGCGCGGTGTCGCGCGGCGGCACCGCGGCGCGGTCCATTCCGGCGACCCGGAGCACGCCGCTCGCCATCCCGCCGTCGACGTGGGTGTGCAACCCCGCGAGCGCCCGGAGCAGCGTCGTCTTCCCCGCCCCCGTCGCGCCGGTGACCAGGATGAGCGTGCCCGGTTCTGCGACGAGGCCCTCCACGCCCACCGGTTCCGTCGAGGCGCCCGGGTACCCCAGCCGCAGCCCGTGCAGCTCGACGGGCCGCGCGCAGTCGCCTTCCCGCGGATGTCCGGCGAGCCCGCGCACCTCCAGCGCCGCGGCCACCGCCGTGGCACGGCCGAGGGTGCGTTCGAGCACCGGGGTGAGCAGGCGCACTCCGCCGCGCTCCCCCCGCAGCCGCTGGCCGAAGCGCACGGCGCGCACCGCGTCCGCCAGGGCGGGGAGGGTGGCCCACGCGACCGCGAGGGTGCGCGAGACGCCGCGCAGAGGTCCGCCCCGGGCGCCCCGCGCGAACAGGCGGGGCAGATCGAGGAAGGACGCCAGGACGCCGAAAGCGAGGATGGTGACGGCGATCGGCAGTGCGCTCAGCACCGCCTGGCCGAGTCCGTCCAGCGTCGCCGGGCCCAGCACCACCACGTGCGAGAACGGCCGGGGCAGCCGGATCGCCGGCAGCGGCAGCAGGACGGCCCCGGTGCCGTCGGCGCCGTGGAAGAGGATGCGGTAGCCCAGCCGCACCGCCACGAACCCCGCCGCCAGCCAGAGGGCGGCGCGCAGGGGTCCGGGGCGGAAGGTCACGGCGAGATCCTCAGCGGGAAGGAGGGCGGATTCCCGGCGGGGCGCCGGATGGCGCCTCCGCCGGGACGGGACCTCAGAAGCCCGGGGTCTCCGGCTGCCCGTCCACGGTGAACACCAGGGCGATCGAATCGCCGGGCGCGACCTCCTGGGTGGAGGCGCCCTCCATGGCGTACTCCCACTCGCCGCCGGCCGGCTTCATCCACAGCGACCAGTAGGCGCTCATGGGGGCCATGGTCTCGCACGTCTCGAAGTACTCGGCGCCGTCGTCGCCGACGAGCGGCCGGTCGGCGGCGGGCTCCCCGTTGACCCGGCACACCACCGCGTCGCCGAACTGGGCGGTGCCCTCCAGGGCGAAGGACAGGTCTGCGAAGGCCTCGGCCGCGACGATCGGCGTGACGGTCGCCACGCAGCCCTGCTCGACGTCCGGGGCGTCGATGCCGGTGGCGTCGACGAAGACCGCGACCCCGTCACAGGCGGTGCCCGGCGCAGCGGGGGCCGGCGCATCAGAGGCGGTGCCGGTGGGGTCCGGCGCGGCGGGGGCGGTGCACCCGGCAAGGGCGAGCATCAGGGCGGCGGCGGACGCGGACAGGACGAGGGAGCGGATCGGGGCAAGGGGGCTTCTCTGGAAAGTCACCGATCCAGGCTAGCCCAGCAGCGGAACGCCCCCGACTCACCGTGAGGCTCATGCCCGAGACACCGAGACCGGCCTCGGCCGGAGACCACCCGCCCGAGGGCAGCGCTCAGCCGGAGACGGCGTCCCAGTCGCGATAGGGGTCCCATCCGCTCGGCGGGATCGGGTGTCCGTCGCTGCGCACGCCGGGCGACTCCCCGGGCGCCGGGGCGATGACCCGGCCGATGGCACGGAACCCCTCCGGCACCGCACCGGCGGGGAATGCCGCCAGCAGCGCGTGGTCCTCGCCGCCCGCCAGGGCGCGCTCGGGATGCGAGCCGAGCGTGCGCCGGTCGAGGTCGAGGATCATCCCGGACGCCTCGGCCATCCGCTGGGCGTCCAGGGCCAGGCCGTCGGAGACGTCCATCATCGCGGTGGCCCCCGCCCGGGCGGCCTGCGGCCCCCGCGCGATCGGCGGGCTGGGCCGCAACTGGGCGACGAGGGCACGGGTCTCCTCGTCATTCAGCGCCGAGGAGTCGACGGGGATCGGCGTCTCCCCGTCGCGGAACCGCCCGAACAGCAGCGCCAGGCCCTGGGCGGCGAGCCCCAGCTCCCCCGCGACGGCGACGACGTCCCCCGGCCGCGCCCCCGCCCGGGGCACCGGCGGCCGCCCCTCCAGGTCGCCGAGGGCGGTCACCGCGATCGTCAGCACGTCGGACGCGGTGAGGTCCCCGCCGACCACCGCGCATCCCGGAGCGAATGCCGCGCAGGCCTCGCGGAGGCCGTCGGCCATGTCGGTCACGAGCGACAGCGGGATGTCGCGCGGCAGCGCCAGCGCGACGAGCAGGGCGGTCGGGCGGGCGCCCATGGCGGCGATGTCCGCGAGGTTGACGGCCGCCGCTTTCCAGCCGAGGTCGAACCCGCTGGACCAGGCGAGCCGGAAGTCGGGACCGTGCACGAGGGTGTCGGTGGTCGCCACGACCGATCCGCTCGGTGCGGCGATCACCGCGGCATCGTCGCCGGGGCCGACCAGAGCGTCCCGCGCGGGGGCGGTGCGCGACAGGATCGCCCGCAGCACCTTGCCCTCGGACAGCTCGCCGACGGCCGGATCGCCCTGCGGCTCCTCCCGGGAGGGCGCGTTCGTCGCAGGGCTCTCGTCAGAACCCGCGGCGAAAGCGCGACTCCGCGATCCGGAGGCGGTGTCCTGCGCGCCCTGGGGCGAGACGGGACCGTCGGAAGCCGGGGAAGAGGTCATGGATCAACGGTAGCCTGGAGACATGCCCCGTCTCCGCCGATCCGCCCGCCGCGGCGCCGGGGCGGCTCTGACGGCGCTCGTCGCCGTCGCCCTCCTCGCAGGCTGCCGGCCGACGGTGGCCCTGGAGCCGGCGCCGGACGCGAACAACCCGCTCTGCGCCGGCGTGATCGTCTCGCTGCCCGATGCGATCGGCGATCAGGAGCGCCGCTGGACCGATGCCCAGGCCACCGGCGCGTGGGGCACGCCCGACACCTCGGTGATCCTCACCTGCGGGGTGCCCGTGCCGGCTCCCACCGCCGACCTCCCCTGCTCCACTCTGGGCGGCGTGGACTGGCTGGTGGACGACAGCGACTTCGACATCGAGGCCCCGGCGGTGCGCGTGACCAGCTACGGGCGCGATCCTGCGGTGCAGGTGTACGTGCGCACCGACCGGATCAGCGCGAACACGGCGCTCGCGGCGCTCGGCCCGAAGCTGAGCGGCATCCCGGCCACCCGGGCCTGCACGAGTCCGGCGACCCTCGAGGAGTAGGGTCACCCGGAGATCCGTCGTGTTCCCGCGCGGACACGCCCCTCAGCGCAGCGCCGCGTCGATCAGCTCCGAGATGAGCGCGCGGTAGGGCAGGCCCGAGGCCACCCAGCACCGCGGGAACATCGAGATCGGGGTGAAGCCGGGCATGGTGTTCAGCTCGTTGACGATGAGCTCGCCCGCGGGCGTCAGGAACATGTCCACGCGGGCCAGGCCCCGCCCGTCCACCGCCTCGAAGGCGCGCAGCCCGATCTCCTGCACCGCGGCGGTCTGCTCCGGCGACAGCTCCGCCGGGCAGACGAGATCCACCCCGTCGCCGCCGAGGTACTTGCCCTCGAAGTCGTAGAACTCCCGGCCGGTGAGCACGATCTCCCCCGGCAGCGACGCACGCGGTCCGTCCGCGCCGTCGAGGATGGCCACCTCCACCTCGCGGCCGACGATGCCGGTCTCGATGAGGACGTGGTCGTCCTCGGCGAAGGCGAGGGCGAGCGCGTCCCCGAGCTCAGAGAGGTCGTTGACCTTGGAGACCCCCACGCTGGACCCGGCGCGCGCGGGCTTGACGAACAGCGGCGAGCCGAGCGCGGACGCCTGCCGTCGGACCGCCTCCGGGTCGCTCTGCCACTGGCGCTGGTGGACGGTGGCCCAGGGCGCCACGGCGATGCCGGCCGCCTGCAGCGCGACCTTCATGAAGTGCTTGTCCATGCACAGCGCCGAGCCGAGCACCCCGCCGCCGGCATAGGTCAGGCCCAGCGTGTCGAAGAAGCCCTGGATCGTGCCGTCCTCGCCGTGCGGGCCGTGCAGGATCGGCAGGACCACGTCTACGGCGCCGAGGTCGTCGACCGTCCCGTCGACGTGCGCGACCCGCAGCGTCCGCTCCCTGGCTCCGGGCGCCGGCCAGAGGATGCGGGTGCCGTTGTCGAGCACCTCGGGCAGGCGCGCGGCGTCGAGCCGGAAGCGCGCGGGGTCGTCGGCCTCGAGGACGAAGGCGCCGTCGCGGGTGATCCCGACGGGGACGACCGTGAAGCGCTCGCGGTCAATCGCCTGCAGCACCCCGCCCGCCGTCGCGGAACTGATCGAATGCTCGCTGGAGCGCCCGCCAAAGAGCACCACCACCGTCTGCCTGTCCATTTCTCGTCCTCTCCCCCTGCGGGGTGTCGTCGTCGGTGGTCAGGTGCGGGGCCAGCTCCCGCGGGTTCATCGTGCCGTCCAGCACGCGTTTCACCTGCTCCACGATGGGCATGTGCACCCCGGCCTCGCGGGCCAGCTGCAGGATCGGCGCCACCGAGGCCAGCCCTTCGGCGGTCTGGTTCATCTGCTTGACCACGTCCTGGAAGCGCAGGCCCTGGCCGAGCAGGCGGCCGGCGGTGTTGTTGCGGCTCAGCGGCGACTGGCAGGTGGCGATGAGGTCCCCCAGGCCCGCGAGGCCCTGCAGGGTCTCCGGGTCGGCGCCGTTGGCCACGGCGAAGTCGGTCATCTCCACCAGGCCCCGGGTGATGATCGAGGCCTTCGTGTTCTCGCCGTAGCCGACGCCGTCGACGATGCCGATCGCCACGGCGATGAGGTTCTTCAGCACGCCGCCGAACTCCGTGCCGATCACGTCGGTGTTCACGAAGGAGTGGAAGTAGCCGTTGCGCGCGACACGCGCGACCCGCTCCGCCGTGTCCCGGCTGACCGAGGAGATCACGGCCGCGGTCGGCTGCTCGCGGGCGATCTCCAGCGCGAGGTTCGGACCGGAGGCGACCGCGATGCGCGCGGGGTCGCACTGCAGCTCCTGCTCGATCACCTGGCTCATCCGCAGGCCCGTGCGCTTCTCGACCCCCTTCATCAGGCTCACGACCGGCGCCTCGCTCTCGCCGAGCAGCGGGCGCAGCGTGACGAGGTTCTCCCGCAGCGACTGGCTGGGGACCGAGAGGAACACCTGCTCGGCGCCGGCGAGGGCCCGGGCGAGGTCGGGGGTCGCGGTCATCGAGCGGGGCAGATTGATGCCCGGCAGGTACTGGGAGTTGCGCCCCACCTCCGCGATCTCCTGGGCGAGCTCAGGACGGCGGGCCCACATGGTGACCTCGGCCCCGCCGTCGGCGAGGATCTTGCCGAAGGTGGTGCCCCAGCTGCCGGCTCCGATCACGGCGACCCGGGTGCCATGACCGCTGCGGCGCGCGTTCTGCTTAGGAGTCAAGGCGCCCGGTCTCCCTCTGCCCGTGATCGGTGGGGTTCCACCGCTCCGGCGGGGCCTCCTCGCCGCGGGCCTGGGCCAGCAGCGCCGTGATGGCCGCCATCAGCCGCGCCGTGCCCTCGGTGAGGGCCTGCTGCTCGCCCATCCGTCCGCGCAGGTCGGAGAGGTCGACCGGATCGCCGATGACGATCTGCACGCGCTTGCGCGGCGGCCAGAGGCTGATCCGCTTCTGGTAGCGCCCCATGATGTCCTGCACGCCCCACTGGGCCATCGGGATGAGCGGGATGTCGGCGGCCAGCGCCAGGCGCACCGCACCGGTCTTCCCGCGCATCGGCCACATGCCGGGGTCGCGGGTGAGGCTGCCCTCCGGGTAGACGATGACGCCGCGGCCGTGGGCCACGAGCTCGTTCGCCTGCGTCATCGTCTGCTTGGTCGCCTGCGCCGAGGAGGCACGGGAGACCGGCACCATGCCGGTGCGACGGAGCACCCACCCCAGCACCGGCACGCGGAAGAGGCTCTCCTTGGCCATGAAGCGCGGGAGGCGCCCCAGCCGCCAGCTGGCGACGGCGACGACCAGCGGGTCGAACTCCGAGTAGTGATTGGGGGCGAGCACGTAGGAGCCCGTCTGCGGCAGCTTCTCGCGACCGGTGAACTCCATCCGGCACAGGTACGACATCAGCGGCAGCACGAGGCCGGCGAGCGGCCAGAACAGACTGGGCCGGCGCTTCTCGGACGAGCTCATCCCTCACCCCACCACGTCGAAGTCGGCGCCCAGCGCCTCCAGCTTGCTGAGGAAGCGCTCGTATCCGCGACTGAGGATGTCCACCCCCGAGACGATCGACTCGCCCTCCGCCGCCAGCGCCGCGATGACGTGGCTGTACCCGCCGCGGAGGTCCGGCACCTCGATCCGCGCCCCGTGCAGCGGCGTGGGGCCGGTGATGACCGCCGCCTGCTCCAGCTCGCGGCGGGGCACCCGGCGCGGGCCGTCCTGCAGGCCGTGCGGGTGCACGACGATGTTCGCGCCCATCTTCACCAGCGCCTCGGTGAAGCCCATGCGGTTCTCGTACACCGTCTCGTGCACGATGGAGCGTCCCCGTGCCTGGGTGAGGGCGACGACGAGGGGCTGCTGCCAGTCGGTCATGAAGCCCGGGTGCACGTCGGTCTCCACCACGACCGGCTTCAGCTCGCCGCTGCGGCGGAACAGGATGCCGTCCTCGTGGACGTCGAACCAGCCGCCGGCCTTGCGGAACACGTTGAGGAACGTGAGCATCTCCTGCTGGCGGGCGCCGCCGACGAAGATCTCGCCGTCGGTGGCCAGCGCCGCGCACGCCCAGGAGGCCGCCTCGTTGCGATCGAAGATGCACCGGTGGTCGTAGCCGCGCAGCTGCGGCACGCCCTCGATGAGGATGACCCGGTTGGGCTCGTAGGAGATGATCGCGCCCATCTTCTGCAGCACCGCGATGAGATCCATGATCTCCGGCTCGATCGCCGCGTTGCGCAGCTCCGTCACGCCCTCGGCGCGGACGGCGGTGAGCAGCACCTGCTCGGTGGC
>JBEBWQ010000116.1:0-7750 GCA_040392075.1 Microbacterium sp. | reverse complement strand
TGAGGGTAACGAGAGCAAGATTAACTCGACTTCACCGCCGGGGTGGAGCCGAGCGAGGACATCGTCGTCGGCGAGGAGGAATACGGCCGGATCGACGGGGGTCGGCCGCCCGTCGATGCCGAGGTCGCCGCGCACGTCGTCGTCACGCACGACCAGAAGGTGCAGGCTGCGAGGAACGGAATCGACTCCCCTCCGTCTGAGCGCACTCGCCGGCGCGACGATCAGGGTCGGAGCATGGACGTCACCGCTGCGCGTGCCGGTGACGTCCATGACCGGATGGCGCGTCGTGCCGATGCTCACATGATCGCCTCATACCGGAAATCGGTCGTCGGCCTCACTGTCACTCGCACCCAGCCCGCGACCATGGCGATCGGAATGGCCAGGAGCGTCAACCATGCCGCGGCATCGGACGCACCGAGGAGGGAATCGTAGTTCGACACAGAGAGGAAGAGCACGATCATGGTCAGCACCGCCGCTGTGATCGGCGCGATCCGCGTCCCCCACATCCCGCGCTCCCGTCGTTCGCGGAAGAAGAATGCGACGATCGCCACCCCGGTGATCGTCATCGCGGTGACGAAGGACACGGACCCGAGGGAGATCGACCACGCGAAGATGACGCCCATCGGATCGGCGCCGGTCGCGTACGCGGCGAGGAGGATCGCCCCCAGGACCAGTGCGATGACGAAGGCGGCGATCGAGGGCGACTGTGCGCGCGAAAGGGTGCTGAGCCGCTTCGGCAGGAACTCCGCACGGCCCAGGGTGAACAGGTACCGGAGGAAGAGGTTCTGGAACCCGAGCAGCATCGCGAGGAAGCTCACGATGACCATGATCTGCATGAGCACCGCCAGCCACTCTCCCGCGGTGGCCCCGGCGAGGTCGAACATCACGCCGGCGAGGTTCTCCGCGGCGGCGTCGCGGACGGCATCGGGGCCGATGCCGTAGGACACGGCCCAGGTCGACACCGCGAAGAACGCGGCCATGAAGAACACCAGGAAGTACAGGGCCCTCGGGATCGTCTTGCGCGGTTCCCGCGCTTCCTCGGCGAAGACCGCGGTGGCCTCGAAACCGGCGAACGCGCCGAAGACGAAGATGATCGCCACACCGAGAGCGGGCTGTGCCAGCTGCGTCGGGTCGAAGCTGGTCAGGCTGGGGTCCTGCCCCGGGCGGGCGATCAGGATCCCGATGACGAAGATCGCGATCACGAGGAACTCGAAGGCCAGCAGAGCCGTCAGCACGCGCATGTTCAGGTCGACGCCCCGCATGCTCAGGATGGTGATGATGACAAGGGTGACGACGATGCACACCCAGGCCGGCAGGTCGATCCCGAGCGTCGTGCTGAGGAACTGGGTGAAGAACACGGTGTACTGCGTGTAGATGCCGACCATGAACGAGCCGTAGCAGACGATCACGATACCCGCGACGGCCCCCGCTGCGCGGTCGCCGAGACCTCGAGCGACATACGAGACGAAGCCGCCGGCATTCGGGATATGGCGGCTCATCCTCAGGTATCCGACGGCGAACAGAGCGACCAGGCCCGACACGAGAAGGTACAGCAGGGGGGCCTGGGGCCCGATCATGGCGAACACCACCGGTGAGCCCCCGATGAAGACGCCCATCGGGGCGGCTGCGGCGATCAGGAAGAACGCGATGCCGAGGAATCCCAGGCTGTTCTTCTTCAACGTCGTCCCTGACGTCTTCGGTGTGATCTCTGTCGTCACGTCCTTGTGTCCTTTCGTCGTCACGCCTATGTGCATTCCCTCGCCCTTACCCGAGGGAGGGAGCACGCTGTCCCGCCGGACAGCCGCAGCTTTCCCCGGGGCACTCCCCGCTCCGCGGACGACGGCTCGGTTGCGCTGTTCTCGTCCCGACCGGGCTACCGGCATGTTGTCGATTGTGCTGTGACGATTGCGCCGCCGGTTGCGCTCAGGCGGACAACGCTTGACCATATGCACCCTGCTGGTGAGGAGCACCGCGATCTCCGACCGTGGCACGGCCGACGAGATCGGCGAAAGGCCGCGACCCGGCGCGAGCAGTCGCTCGACCGGGTCGCGGCGTCCGGAGCGAGGGTGGCGCTCAGCCGTTCAGGATCCGACGTGCGGCGGTGATCCCGCTCTCGATCGCGCCGTCGATGAATCCGCCCCAGCCGTCGGCGATGTCCGAGGTCGCCAGGTGGACCCGGCCGAGCGGCTGCTGCAGCACGGCGAGAGAGTCGCTGAGGTAGCCGGTGCGGTGCATCGGCCAGGTCTCCCGCGAGAGCTCGTCGGCCACCCAGTCGTGCGCGGCCGAGTCGAGCACCGTCAGCCCCGGCACCAGCCGGTCGAGGATCTCCTGGATCGCGCCCGTGTCCTCCGGGTCGATCGCACCGGCATCGGGGCCGAAGCCGATCACATAGGTGCGCCCGTCGTGCACGTACTCGCTCTGGAAGAAGGTCAGCGGCCAGTCCGCGGACCCCAGGGCGACGAACGGCGGTTGCTCGCCCCCGACCGTGAACCACACCTTCGTGCCCTGCCCCACCTGCCCGCGAGCGGCGGCACGCCGAGCGGTCTCGGGCAGGGGCGGATCGAGGGCGATGCGGTCGAGGGTCTGCATCGGGACGGCGAGCACGACATCGTCGGCCTCGTAGGTCTCCCCGGTCGCCGTGACCACCCGGACCCGCCCGTCCTCCTGCACGATCTCCCGCACATCGGCGCCGTAGCGGAAGCGGGCGCGCTCCTCTCGGGCGGCGTCGTCCCGGAGGGCCTCGGCCAGGGCTCGGGTGCCCCCGGCGATCTTGTAGGTGGAGCAGGCCTCGAAGCACAGCAGCCAGTCGCCGCCGGTGAGCGCCACCCAGCGCAGCATCTGCGTGTAGGCCGCGTCGTCCAGAGCCCCATTGAAGTTGAGCGTCCAGAACGCCTCGGCCACCGCACGAAGGTCGGCGGGGATGGGGAGGGCCGCGATCGCCTCGCGCACTGAGACGCGGTCGTACTCGCCGAGGCGCTCAGAATCGAGCGGCGCGTGCGGCTGGGGGAACACGCCGCGCGCCGGAGCGGCGAGCAGGTCGTTCGCAGCGCCGAGCAGTTCCAAGAACCCGTCCGGAGTACCGGTCACCGCCCCGTCTCCGTCCCACCAGTACGCGCGCTCCGGCGTCGGGCTGGGCACGAGGCCCAGACCGTAGCGGCGCAGCTCCGCCCAGACATAGGGCTGGGTCCAGTGCACCCAGGTGCCGCCGATCTCCAGGTCCAGGCCCAGCCTGCGGTCCAGCCAGGTGCGTCCGGCGATCCGGTCGCGGGCCTCCAGCACCGTCACCCGGCGGCCGGCGTTCGCCAGTTCGCGTGCTGCGGCGAGGCCCGCGAAGCCCGCGCCGACGACGATGACATCGCTCTCGTTCGTCATGATGATCCCCTCTTCCGGCTCAGGAGTAGACGAAGAACTCGACGGTGGGCTCGAGGATCGTCCAGGTGGCGGGGACCCCCTTGTTCAGGGAGGCGGATGAGCCGGCCACGAGTTCCTGCTCCTCGCCGCCCTCGGGGTGAATCCGCACGCGGCCCTCGATGATGTAGATCGTCTCGTCCGCGTGCCCGGTCACGACCACGGGCTCAGGCGCCTCCTCCGGCGAGATGAACCAGAACCCGGCGGAGAGGTCCGTGCGCCCGCCGGCGCCGGGCCGCCGGATCCACTGCACGACACCGGCTTCGAAGGGTTCGGCGGCGGCGCGGTCCCGGGCGCCGAAGACGGTGAACTGTTCCTGCTGCATGAGTGTCCTCCTTGACAGTGCGGCGCGGACCGGTCGTGTCCGCATCACTATCTAAGCAATTGCTTAGTTTTCTCGCAAGAGCCTTCTCCGCCCCCGTCCGCGCCGTCGAGAGACCCGCGCACGGACGCCCGGATAGCATGGACCCGTGGCGCGAACGGTGGTGTACGGCGAAGGGCGGGACCTGCTCATCTCGGCCACCGTCGACATCGTCGCGGAGCGCGGCCTGCGCGGCCTCACCTTCCGAGCCCTGGCCGATCACGTGGGAGTGAACAACTCCCTGATCGCTCACCACTTCGGGACTCGTGAGGCGCTTCTCCGGGCGACACTCGACCGGGTGCTGGACTCCTCCATCGACCTCACCGGCCACCTCGACCTGAGCTCCGCCGAGGCCTTCGCCGACACGCTGCTGAGTTCCATCGCCGCGCGCCCAGAGCTTCAGGCGTTCCAGTACGAGATGATCCTGGAGGCGCGACGCAACCCCGCGTTCCGCGAGCCCGTGGATGCCCTCTACGACCGCTATCAGGACCTCGTCGCCCGCAACCTGCGGGAGCGGGGCGTCAGCGGCGACCTGGACGCGATGGCCCGCAGCGTCTCCGCGACGATGGACGGCATCGTGCTGCAGTACCTCGTCGGCATCGACCCCGCCCGCCTGCGCGAGGCCCTCGCGCACCTCTGGCGCACCGGCATCCGGCCGCTGCTCCCCTGAGCCCACCGCCACGCACGGCGCGGGGCGCTGCGGCACCCTCCTCGTCCGGGCCCGCGCCGACCGGGCAGGATGCCTCCACTCCGGCAGGTCCGCGACGCGCCTCGATCGGGGCGATCAGCGATGCCCCCGTCCTGCTCATGACATCGACCTCGACACCGCTCGGACACTCGGCGCAACAGGCCCTTGCGTCAAACTAAGCGATCGCTTAAATTAAATCCGTCTCCCCCACCGGGACGGCGCCGGACGATCGGCCGGACCGTCGCCGCGATCGTTCGGCCCAGGCAAAGGCGCCCAGAGAAACGGAAATCCCCAGCCATGTCCCACTCGCAGACCGGACTGAAGAGGAACGCCATCGGCGTCCTCGACATCGTCTTCTTCGTCCTCTCCTCCCAAGCCCCGGTGACCGGCATCGTCGGCGTCGCCGCGATCGCGATCCTCCTCGGGAACGGCGCCGGATTCCCCGCGGTGTACGTCATCGTGGGCCTGGTGATGCTGCTGTTCTCCGTGGGGTTCACCACGATGACCCGGTTCATCCCCAGTCACGGCGGCTTCTCCTCGCTGATCGAGGCCGGCATCGGCTTCCGCGCCGGGGCCGCCTCGGCCTGGATCGCCCTGGTCTGCTACTCCGGCGTGCAGGCCGCCATGTACGGACTCATCTCCGCCACCACCAGCGGCATCCTCGCCGGCTACCTGGGGTGGGACGTCCCCTGGTGGGTCGTCTTCCTCATCACCCTCGCGATCATCACCGTGCTGGGCACCCGCAACGTGAAGATCGGGGCCCAGGTGCTCATCGTCTTCGTGACACTGGAGTTCCTGATCCTCTTCGTCTTCTCGTTCGGCATCTTCTTCGGCGGTCACACCGCGGAAGGCATCGACCTCGCCTCCTCGTTCAGCCCGTCGGCGATCCTCGCGGGCGCTCCCGGGATCGCGATCATGTTCGCCATCGCCTCGATGTTCGGATTCGAGGCGACCACCGTCTACGCCGCCGAGGCGAAGGACCCCCGCCGCACGGTGCCGCGCGCCACGTACATCTCGGTGATCACCATCTCGGTGTCTCTGACCTTCTTCGTCTGGTCGATCGTCCAGTACTACGGCGCGGCGCACGTCCTCGACGCCGCGGCGGCGGCCCTCGAGGCTGGGGACCCGGCAGTGTTCGTCACCGCCCCGCTCGACGTCGTGCTCGGCACATGGGCGGGTCCCGTGGCCTCGGTCCTGCTGGTGACCTCGCTGATCGCCGCACTGCTGGCGTTCCACAACATCATCAACCGGTACTTCCACTCGATGGCACGGCGCGGCTTCCTGCCTGGCGGGCTCGCGCACACGAACAGGTATCACGCCCCTTCCACCGCAGCCCTCACCCAGAGCTCGCTGGCCTTCCTGGCGGTGATCCCCTTCGCCCTGCTCGGCATGGACCCGATGACCTCGCTGTTCGGGTGGTTCTCCGGCCTCGGGGTGACCGCCCTGGTGCTGCTCTACATCCTCACCTCGATCGCGGTCTTCCTGTACTTCCGCAAGAGGCCGGCCGACGCGAGCATCTGGCACACCGCCGTCGCCCCGATCCTCTCGACGGTACTGATGGCCGGCTTCCTGGCGCTGATCGTGTCCAACTTCGACGTGCTCGCCGCCGCGGACTGGGCGACCTCCCTCATCCTGCTGGGGATCGTCCCGCTCGCGGCGATCGTCGGCTGGGTGGTCACCATCTGGACCGGGGCACAGCCCGGCGAGCCGTTGGCCTTCGAGGCCGAGGAGGAGCAGACCTCCGCCCCCTGAACGCCGCTTCCCGTCGCAAAATCTGTCGTTCTGGTGCACAAATAGCGACAGATTTTGCGACGGGAAGTACGGCGCCCCGGGAAGCGCGGACGGCGAGGGCCCAAGGGCTCAGCGGCGGTTCTTGCGCGCTTTGAGCCAGCCGTCGATGGCATCCCACGCCGCGATCCCGACGATGCCCACGGCGAGCAGGATCGCGAGGATCCGGCCCACCTCCGGCCCGACGTCCGCGCGGCCGAGCGTGAAGGCGAGGAAGTCGGGGTTGAAGAGCTGACCGGTCAGCAGCAGGTACAGCGATCCTGCGGGGACCACGATCGCCAGCAGCGTGTTGAGCGCCGCGAACCGCGCGTTCCAGCCTCGCCGCGCGTAGACGGCGATCGCCAGCGCGGCCTCGGCCGCCATCAGCGCGAAGAGCCCGCCGAGCCACCACGGCCACAGGGCCGGGTCGAGGATCGGCATGGCGATGGTCTGCGATCCCAGGCCGACGCCGACATCGACGGGACCGTCTGCGACGAAGACGAACCCCACGAACCTGTCCCAGAGGAGGGCGGCGGCGAGCACGCCGAGGACGACCAGCGACCCGATCAGATCGGCACGCCCGGCTCCCCTCTCCTGCGGCTCGGGCAGCTGGTCCAGCGTCCAGGTCACCCCGGTGTCGGCGCCGGTGCGCTCGAGGACCACGAAGACGAGCGTGGTCCAGAACGCCACGTGCACGACGGCGCCGAGGGCCACCGCCACCGTCGTGCCGATGATCTCGCCCACCGGCGCGTCCTCGATGAGCTTGGCGACGATGACACCGGCCACCGCCGTGACGGGGACGATGACCCACAGCAGCTTCAGCAGGCGCCACCAGGTGAGGTAGTACTTCGGCCCGAGGAGGTGCAGCGGCCGGTCGGCGTAGCCCGCGGCGAGCACGTCGGGATCGCCGAGCCCGGTGAGGACGGCGCGCTCGGCCTCGGCCGGGGCCTCGCCCTGCGCGACACGCGCCTCGATGTCGTCGGCGATGGATGCGGCGAGCTCGTGACGCACGTCGTCCTGCGCACTCGTCGGCAGGGTGCGCACGGTCGCGGCGATGTACAGCTCGGTGAGTGTGTTCGGCATGTCAGTGCTCCTGTGGTGAGGCGAGGGACGCGATGGCGGCGGTGAGCGCCGCCCAGTCGGCGGTGAGGATCTCCGCGAGGCGGACGCCGTCAGGCGAGGTGCGGTAGAACTTGCGCGGACGCGACTCGTCGGTGTTCCACTCGCTGGTGAGATAGCCCTGCTTCTCGAGGCGACGCAGCAGGGGATAGAGGGTGTTCGTGTCGGTCGCGAAGCCGTGCCGCGCGAGATCCTCCAGCAGTCCGTACCCGTATCCCGGTTCCCGCAGGAGACGCAGGCAGGCGAGCACGACGGTGCCCCGCCGCAGCTCCTGCAGGTGCGTCTCGATCTCCGACTCTGCCATGACCACCACTATATTGTGTGTCACACATTATTGGCAAGTGACGCAGACACGCGAAGAAGATCGGTTATCCGACCGATGGCGCCCCCGGTGCTTCTGTGACCTA
>JBEBWQ010000115.1:0-7761 GCA_040392075.1 Microbacterium sp. | reverse complement strand
ACGCGATCGCCCGCCCCGGCGACACGCTCCTCGGTCTCTCCCTCGACCAGGGCGGCCACCTCACGCACGGCATGAAGATCAACTTCTCCGGCCGGCTCTACAACATCGTCGCCTACGGCGTGAACCCCGAGACCTCGCTCATCGACATGGACGAGGTGCGCCGCCTGGCCCTCGAGCACAAGCCGAAGGTGATCGTCGCCGGCTGGTCGGCCTACCCGCGCCACATGGACTTCGCCGCCTTCCGCGCGATCGCCGACGAGGTGGGCGCGCTCCTCTGGGTCGACATGGCGCACTTCGCCGGCCTGGTGGCCGCGGGCCTGCACCCGAACCCGGTGCCGCACGCGCACGTGGTCTCCTCGACCGTGCACAAGACCATCGGCGGCCCGCGCTCGGGCTTCATCCTCACCAACGACGCCGACCTCGCGAAGAAGATCAACACCGCCGTCTTCCCCGGCCAGCAGGGCGGCCCGCTCATGCACGTGATCGCCGCGAAGGCCACCGCGTTCAAGCTTGCCGGCACCCCGGAGTTCAAGGAGCGCCAGGAGCGCGTGGTGCGGGGTGCGGCGATCCTCGCCGAGCGCCTGTCGCAGCAGGACGTGAAGGACGCGGGCATCGCCGTCCGCTCCGGCGGCACCGACGTGCACCTCGTGCTCGTCGACCTCCGCGACGCGGCGATCGACGGCAAGCAGGCCGAGGACCTGCTGCACGAGATCCACATCACCGTGAACCGCAACGCGGTGCCCAACGACCCGCGCCCGCCGATGGTCACCTCGGGCCTGCGCATCGGCACCCCCGCCCTGGCCACCCGCGGCTTCGGCGATGCGGAGTTCACCGAGGTGGCCGATGTCATCGCCCTGGCCCTCCAGCCGGGTGCCGATGTCGAGGCGCTGCGCGCCCGCGTGGACGCGCTCGCCACCGCCTTCCCGCTCTACCCGGGCCTCGCGCAGTAGCGGATCGTCCCGTCGTCCCTCTGGCGCGGGGCACGGTCGTCCCGACCGGGCCCCGGGTCTGTGCGCCGGGGAGACGCGGGGCTTCATCCGGACGCCGGGTTTCGCAGGAGTAAGGAGAACGCATGACCGCGAAGGTATTGGACGGCAAGGCCGCATCCGCGGCCATCAAGGCCGAGTTGACCGAGCGCGTCGCCGCGCTGAGGGAACGGGGCATCGTCCCGGGCATCGCGACGGTGCTGGTGGGGGCCGACCCCGCCTCGCAGCTGTACGTGGGGATGAAGCACCGGCAGTCCGAGGCCGTCGGGATGAACTCGATCCAGCGCGAGCTGCCCGCCGACGCCACGCAGGAGGATGTGGAGCGCGTCATCGACGAGCTCAACGCCGACCCCTCCTGCCACGGCTACATCGTGCAGCTGCCGCTGCCGAAGCACCTGGACACCGACGCGATCCTCGAGCGCATCGACCCGGCCAAGGACGCCGACGGCCTGCACCCGGTGAACCTCGGCCGGCTGGTGCTCAACGTCAACGCGCCGATCCACACCCCGCTCCCATGCACGCCGCGCGGCGTGATCGAGCTGCTGCTGCGCAACGACTACGACCTGAAGGGGAAGCACGTGGTGGTCGTCGGCCGTGGCGTGACGATCGGCCGTTCCATCGGCCTGCTGCTCACCCGCCGGGACCTCAACGCCACCGTCACCCTCACCCACACCGGCACGGTCGACATGTCGCGCTACCTGCGCGAGGCCGACGTGATCGTCGCCGCCGCGGGGGTGAAGCACCTCATCCGGCCTGGGGACGTGAAGCCCGGCGCCGCGGTGCTCGATGTGGGCGTGACGCGCGAGACGGACCCGGAGACCGGCAAGGCGCTCGTCTTCGGCGATGTGCACCCGGACGTCGCCGAGGTCGCCGGCTACCTCTCGCCGAACCCCGGCGGGGTGGGGCCGATGACCGTCGCCCTGCTCATGACGAACGTGGTCGAGGCCGCCGAGCGCGCGGCCGGCATCGTGCGGTGAGACGATGACGAGCGAAGGCCGTCCGCAGGATCTGCGGGCGGCCTTCGTCGTCGTTGCGCGGAGGGCCCGCTGCGTCGGGACGGCGGCCGCTCAGCCCAGGTCGTCGAGCATCTTCCGCTGCTCGGGCGTGAGGCCGTCGGCCAGCTCCGTGCGCGCCGCCCGGGTCTCGGGGCCCTCGGGCGCGGGCGACTCGGCCGGCGCCCGCCGGCCGCCGAGCAGCGACGTGCCCGCGGCGTCGTAGATCTCCCCGGCCTTCGCCTCCAGGCGATCGTCGATCGCGTCGTAGATCATCCAGGCGACCAGCAGGACGAGCGGCGGCAGCACATAGCCCCAGAACCAGCCCTGGACACGCACGCCGCTCAGCCACCCGGTGAGCAGCCAGAGGAGCAGCTCGACGACGAAGACGATGCCGTACTGCACCAGGCGCTCGCCGGTCTTCGTGCGGGTGGAGGCCTGCTTCGCCGCGCTCTTGCGGAACGCGGAGGTCAGCAGGGGCTTGACGAGCATCGCGGCCAGGGTCAGCACCACCGCGGCCCACAGCGCGTGCCAGCCGACTTGCACGCTCGGCAGGAGGAGGCCCACGACCAGCAGCACCACGACGGTGAACACGTACATCGCGGCGAAACGGACAATCGCACCCTTCATGCGATCAGCCTCGCACATGCCGGCTGCTCGCGGGTGCAGCACGCGGTGCCGGAGGCATCTCCGCACCGGGTGAGGAGGCCGCCGGCCGCGCGATCCCCTGTGCCTGGTGACGCGCGAGCGGCGCCCGCTATGCTGACGGCATCGAGCCGCCGGCACCGGGGAGCGCCATGGAAGTCGTCCTGTTCATCGCCGAGCTGCTGGTGGTGCTCGGCTGCATCGTGATGGGCACCCGCTCCAGCGGTGTGGGCCTGGGACTCTGGGGCGGCGCCGGCGTGGCGCTCCTCGTCTTCGTCTTCCGGCTCGCCCCCGGCTCGCCGCCCGTGGACGCGCTGCTCATCGTGCTCTCGGTCGTGCTCGCGGCCTCGATGATGCAGGTCGCCGGCGGCATCGACTGGATGGTGTCGGTGGCAGCGAGGATCATCGCCCGCAACCCCCGGCAGATCACCCTGGTCGCCCCGCTGGTGTCCTTCCTCTTCTCGGTCGGCGCGGGCACCTCGAACATCCTCTACCCGCTGCTGCCGGTCATCCAGGACCTCTCCTACCGCAACGGCATCCGCCCCTCGCGCCCGCTGTCGCTCTCGGTCGTCGCCACCGGCGTGGCGCTCGCCTGCAGTCCGGTGTCGGCGGCGATGGCGGCGATGGTCACCCTCACCGACACCGCTCCCTGGGACTTCGAGCTCATCGACATCCTCAAGGTGACGATCCCCGCGGCGATCGTCGGCATCGTGCTCTCCTCGTTCGTGGTCAACCGCCTGGGCAAGGATCTCGACAAGGACCCCGAGGTGCAGGCGCGGATCGCCGCCGGCGAGCTGGCGCCTCCGGCGAAGGACGCCGCGGAGGTCACGGCCGACGTCACGGTGACGAAGGCGGGGCGCAACGCGGCGGTGATCTTCCTCCTCGGGGTCATCGTGATCGTCGTCTTCGGCCTGGTCAAGGCGATCCGCCCGCTGGATGCCGCGGGCGACCCGGTGGGGATGACGCCGATCATCGAGGTCGTGATGTTCCTCACCGGTACCGTGATCCTCCTCGTCTCCCGGCCGAAGGTGGCCGAGGTGCCCACGGCCACCGTGTTCCGGGCCGGCATGGTCTCGGCGATCGCGCTGTTCGGCCTCGCGTGGCTCACCGACACCTTCCTGACCGCGCACACCGAGCTCATCGCCGGCGGCGTCGGCGGGCTGGTCGGGGCGGCGCCGTGGATCTTCGCGCTCGGCGTCTTCCTCGTCTGCGTGCTCACCACGAGCCAGTCCACCGCGACCCGGACGATCGTGCCCATCGGCCTGGCGGCCGGGATCCCGCTGGGGCTCCTCTCCGGCATGTGGGCGGGCGCCTTCGCGGGGATCTACCTGCTGCCCACGAACGGATCGCAGATCGCCGCGGCGAACTTCGACACCTCGGGCACGACGAAGCTGGGCACCAAGCTGGTCGACCACTCGTTCTTCCTGCCCACGCTCGTCCTCGCGGCGACGACGATCGCCGCAGGCGCGCTCTTCGGAGCGCTCTGGGGCGGATAGGGCGGGTCAGAGCCCGCGGTAAAGGTCCCAGGTCCGCCGGCAGGCACTGGCGACGGCGGCGACGTGCTCCGGGTCCTCCGCGATCCAGTCGGTCCCGGGCAGGTGCAGCTCCGCGACCGCGGCCGGCCCGAGGAGGTGCTCGCGGCGGAACTCGGCCTGCACCGCGTCCAGCTCGAGCCCGGCGGCCGCGGCCTCCGGGGCGGCCCGGCGGAACCGGGCGCCGGCCGCGATGATCTCCTGGCTGCCGAGGTAGGGGCGGTTGAGGGCGACATCGTCGGCGCGCTCGACCCGGAAGCCCGCGCGGTGCGCCTCGGCCAGGGTGCGCAGCCGCGCCGGATCCATGGTGGGCGGGTCGTCGGGCGTGCGCTCCTCGCCTCGGCTGTCGCCGCGGTTGGAGAGGGCGACCACCCGGGGCAGGCGGTCCTCCTCGGCGCGCGGGACGTTCACGGCGCCGTCGCGGGTCGTGGTCGTGTTCATCGTGTCGTGGAAGGAGAGCCGGGTGAACCGCCCGCCGGTGACGAGTCCCCGCGCGAGGAAGCGCTCGGTCAGCTCGTCACGGAGGCGCTCGTAGACGCCGAGGCCGCGCTCGGCGACCTCGACGAACGCGTCGACGAGGCGGCGCAGCTCGGCCTCGCTCCCGGGGACCCGGAGGATCGGGAAGAAGGAGAAGGTGACCGGCCGGATCGCGTCGACGCCGCTCAGGTCCACGCGCCGCCAGGCGCCTGCAGCCCGGGTGCGCTCGATCGCGACGGCGAGATCGGCGGCGACGTCGGCGGGACGTGCCCGGTTCGGGTCGCGGACGAGGCGCGGATGGGGGTTGATCACGGCGACGATCCGCGGGTCCTCCTCCGCCCAGCGACGGACGATCGCGGCGGTGGCGACGTCGGTGAAGTCGTACTGCAGCCGGCGGGTGAGCGAGGGGGAGAGGAACTCGGCGAGCTCCTCGGGGATCGCCGCTCCCGCGTGCGGGCAGCTGACGAGCACGTCCGCCTCGCGGATCGCGTCGTCGAGCGAGCGCCGTTCCGGGTCGGCGTAGACGACGATGTCCGAGGCGGTGAAGACGCGGCCGGCGGGGATGAGGTCCAGGCTGCCCATGCGGCCAGACTAGCCGCGACGCTCGTGACCCGGGAAGGTCTCAGCCGGCGGACAGCGTGCTGGAGAGGCTCGTGATCCGGCCCTGCTCGTCGAAGGCGAACGAGGCGGTGGAGGCGCCGTCGCGGACGGTCGCCGCGCTGTAGCCGTCGCCCGTCCACTCCAGCGTCCAGCCGGCGAGCCGGGCCAGGCCCCAGATAGAGGTGCGCGGGTCGGCCAGCTCCGTCGTGGCCAGCAGGCGCGGCAGCACCGTCATCGCGCCGGCGAGGGTCGGTGCCGGGAGCGGGGCCTCCAGGAGGAACACCGCCACGGTGCCGCCGTCCAGCGGTGCCAGGTGGCCGGGCGCGAGGCCGGTGACCTCGACCGCCACCTGCGCGGCCTGCTGCGCCGTGCGGAGGACGGCGCGGGCGACGTCCTCGTCGGCGACGGCGAACGGGACCTCCGCGGAGGTCAGCTCGGTGATCCCGTGCGCCGTCCCGTGCGCGCGGAGGCGTGCCGAGAGCCCCTGCGGCTCGCCCTGCGGGTGGGCCCAGGCCCAGACCAGGGATCGGGGCCCCGGCGCCACGGTCGCGATGAGGTGCGCCCGGGTCTCCAGCCGGCGCGCGGGGTCCTCGAGGGAGGCGAAGACCAGGGTCCCGGCGGACAGGTCGGCGTCCCAGCGGTGCTCGCCGAGGGCGTCGACGGCGGTCTGGAGCTGGTCCTGGCGGATCGCCGCGAAGAGCGCGGCGCGGTCGACGAGAGGCTGCAGGGCGGCGAAGGTCATGGCATCAGTCTGGGGCGCGCGGCTATGAATCCGCCACGGGCCGGGACGGGCGCCGGATACCATGGCGCCGGAGGGCGCGCGGGAGCCGGGTCACGTCCCCCACCGGTGGGAACAGGGCGGGGAGGTCGGCGCGTGACCGCCCTGACCTACGTCGAGGACATCGAGGCGGGCGCCCGGTTCGCCCTCGGTGAGCACGAGATGGTGCTCGACGAGGTCCACGACTTCAGCGCGCGGTGGGACCCGGGGATGATGCGCGTCGAGGGCGAGGCCGGCGGGCTCGGCGAGGCCGGGCAGCCCATCGCCAGCGGGATGCACTCGATCGCCGTGCAGCAGCGGCTGGCCTTCCTCGGCGTGCTCCACGAGTGGGCGATCGTGGCGGGCCGGCGGCTTCGGGAGGTCGTCTTCGACGCGCCGGTGCGCGCGAGGATGACCCTCCGCGGAGAGCTGATCGTCGACGAGATCCTGCCGCGCTCCGCGCGCACGGGGATCGTCGTCTTCACGGTCGTCCTCCGCAACGGGGACGAGACCGTCCTCCGCGTCGTGCACGAGGCGATCGTGCTGCGCCGTCCGGACGCCGAGGCCTGAGCGCCCAGACGCCGATCGCCCCGCCGCGCAGGCGACGGGGCGATCGATGCGGGTTCCGCGTTCCTCAGTAGCTGGCGCGCCCGGTCTCCTCGGAGGCGGGGACCCAGCGCGCGGCCAGGGCCTCCGTCGCCCGGGCCAGGAGCGCGACGTCCGCGCCCACTGCGATGAAGTCCGCGCCCGCCTCGGCGAACGCGCTCGCCGCGCCCGGGTCGAAGGCGTTGACCCCGACCTGGACGCCGGCGTCGTGCGCGGCGGCGAACACCCGGTGCACGCCCGCGATCACGTCGGGATGCGCCTGCTGGCCGATCACGCCCATCGAGGCGGCCAGGTCGCTGGGACCGACGAACACCGCGTCGACGCCCGGGGTCCGGACGATCTCCCCGGCGTTCGCGACGCCCTCTGCGGTCTCGATCTGCACGATCAGCGAGACGTGCTGCGCGGCGTTCTGCAGGTAGCCGTCGACCCGGTTCCAGCGGGCCGAACGGGCCAGGGCCGAGCCCACCCCGCGGCGGCCCCGCGGCGGGTAGTGCACGGCGGCGACCGCCTCGGCGGCCTCGGAGGCTGTGGACACCATCGGCACGATCACGTTCTGCGCGCCGAGGTCGAGCACCTGCTTGAGGGCCACCTGGTCGTTGTACGGCACGCGCACGACGGGGATGATCGGGTAGCCCGCGCACACCTGCAGCTGGATCAGCACGCTCTCCAGCGAGTTGGCGGAGTGCTCCATGTCGATGAGCATCCAGTCCATGCCGCTGCCCGCGGAGATCTCGGCGATCAGCGGCGAGCCGGAGCACGCCCACACCCCGGCCAGCGGCCGGGAGGAGGCGCGCAGGGCGTCGCCGAAGGTCGGGGTCAGACGAAGCGGCATGTGATCGTTCCCATCGGTCCGTAGTCGCACAGCACGCTGTCGCCGCGCGACACCCACATCGGCCGGGTGAAGGAGCCGGCGAGGATGATCTCGCCCGCCTCCAGCCGGTCGCCGTGCTGGTGCATCTTGTTCGCGAGCCACGCCACGCCGGTCGCGGGGTGGTTGAGCACCGCCGCGGCGACGCCCGACTCCTCGATCGTCTCGTTGCGGTAGAGCAGCGCGCTCACCCAGCGCAGGTCGATCTGGTCCGGCCGCATCGGGATGCCGCCGGTGACCAGCGCGCCGTAGGCGGCGTTGTCGCTGATCGTGTCGACGATCGTGCGGCCCTCCAGCT
>JBEBWQ010000114.1:0-7766 GCA_040392075.1 Microbacterium sp. | reverse complement strand
GCTACGGCTCATACACCTACGGCGCCACCCACACGCACGTACAGAAGGACATCGAGATCACCGACGCGCCCCTGCCGGCACGCTCCCGCGCCGAGCGCCGCAAAGCCAAACAAGGCTGAGGCCGATCCGGCGCGGCCGCCAGCCGAGAAGGACTCCGTGACAGCCACGCTCCGCTGACGACGCCGAGCGAGGCGCTCTCCCTCGCTGCCACGACAGCGTATCCGTCCTCGCTCCCGGACGACGAAGCGCCAGGCCGAAGCCCCTCCGGCCGAACCGGTCCTTCAGGCCATCGCGCCGATCACCCTGCGCCGCTCCTCGGCAATGCGCTCGGGCTGCCAGCCGTCGTGCGGGATCGAATCGAGGAGGAGCTGCGTGTAGGCATGCTGCGGACGGGCGAGGATCTCCCCGGTACGCCCCTGTTCGACGGCACGACCGCGGAACATGACGAGCAGGTCATCCGTCACCCCGCTCACCAGGGCCAGGTCGTGGCTCACGAAGACGAGCGTGACGGCTCTGGTCCTCCGCACCTCATCGAGAAGCTCGATGATCTGAGCCTGGATGGACACGTCCAACGCGGATGTCGCTTCGTCGAGAACCAGGATACGGGGGTCGAAGGCGAGCGCGCGTGCGATGGCCACCCGCTGCCGCTGCCCTCCGGAGAGCTGCGTCATCGTCAGCTCTCCGTGCGCGGATGTCAGCCCGACCGATGCGAGAAGGTCGATCGCCCGGGCCAGGGCGGCTGCCGGGCGGTGGCCCCGCTGACGGACGATGACCTCCTTCAGCGACTCCATCGCGGTCAGACGCGGATCGAAAGAGCCGAACGGGTCCTGGAAGACCATCTGGATGATCGATGCCCGCTCACGCCGCCGTCCCGGGAGCGGTGTCCCGAACACGCGCACGCTGCCGGAATCGGGCTCTTCGAGCCCGACGATCATCCGGCTCAGCGTGCTCTTCCCCGATCCCGACTCCCCCACGATTCCCACGGAGCGTCCCTCCGCGAGGGCGAACGACACGCCGGTCACGGCCCGTACCGGCCCGTAGGCCTTGGTAGCCTCGCGGATCTCCAGCGCCGGCTGATCAGTCATCGTCTCTCCGAACCATTCGCGGTACCGCGGCCAGGAGCTCGCGGGTATAGAGGTCAGCGGGATCATCGAACACCGCGCGCACCGGTCCTTCTTCGATGATCGATCCCTGGCGCATGACGTAGACGCGATCCGCGATGGTCGCCGCCAGGTCCAGGTTGTGGGTCACGAAGAGCATCCCGAGCCCGGATTCCCTCCCCACCGACTGCAGGAGCCCGATCACCTCGGCCTGGATGGTGACGTCCAGAGCCGTCGTGGCTTCGTCGGCGAGCAGCAGCCTCGGCTCGGTCGAGAGCGCGCCGGCGATCACCACGCGTTGCAGCATGCCTCCGGAGAACTCATGGGGGTAGCGGCTCATGGCCCCTTCCGGATCGGGGATCGCGACGCGTTCGAGAAGCCGGATCGCCCGGGCTCGCGCGTCCGTTCGACTCGCTCCGCATGCCCGTTGCGCCTCTTCGAGGTAGTTTCCGATCGTGCTGAGCGGGTTGAACGAGCTCCGGGGGTCCTGATACACCATGCTGGCCACCGAACGGCGGATCTCCATGACCGTCCGCCCGTCCGGCGCGAGGGCATCCAGCCCTCCGACGGTCACCTCACCGCTCACCCGGTATCCGGGCGGCCGCAGTCCGAGGACGAGCCGCGAGGTGAGAGACTTTCCCGACCCGGACTCCCCCACGAGGGCGACGGTCTCTCCGTCCCGCACCTCCAGGTCGATGCCTCGCAGCAGCGTCGTGCTGCCGTCTTCAGCCGCCAGCGTCAGCCCGCGGATCTCCAACAGTGCCATCAGCGACTCCTCCGCCGAGCAATACGATCAGCAAACGTCTCCCCGATGATGCTGACGCAGATCACGACGATCACCATGGCGATGCCCGGCACCAGCGAGGGGAGGAAGCCCCCGGCGAGAAGGGCGACCTGGCCGTCGGCAACCATGCGCCCCCAGTCGGCAGCGGGAGGCTGGACGCCGAATCCCAGATAGGAGATGGAGCCGAGGACCATGATCCCATAGCCGAAGTACACGGTGGACTGCGAAAGGATGAGCGGCGCGATGTTCGGGACGACGTGTCGCGAGGCGATGTACGACTCCCGGAAGCCGAGCACGCGGTACGCGCTCACGTAGGGCTTCTCCTTCTCCTGCCTCGTGACATTGAGCGCCAGCTGCCCGATGAACGGGACGAACCCCACGGTCATCGCTAGCGTGGCCGGGATGATCCCTCGACCCATGATGGTCACGAGGAGAATCGCCAGCAGGATCGACGGGAAGGCGAAGATCGCGTCGAAGAAGCGCTGGATGAGCACCCGGGACGCCCCGGAGTACCACCCCGCCACGACCCCGAGAAGAGTTCCCACGACGGTCGCGAAGGCCGTCGCCACCAGCGGCGCGAGCAGGGTCTCCCTGCCCCCCGCGAGAGTTCTGGCGAGGAGATCGCGGCCGGCGGAGTCGGTGCCCAGCGGATGCCGCCAGGAGATGCCCTGGAGCGCTGCGCCGAGATCCACCGAGGTGGGGCTGACCGGGTACACGAGCGGCCCGACGAAGACCGCCAGCACCACGAAGAGGAGCACACCGACGGCAATCCGAAAGGAGACCCCACCCGGTCGAGACGCCGCGGGATTCACGGAGCGGGTTCGAACACGTGCGGTGATGGTCATGCCACGACCTTCCTGAACCTCAGCCGCGGATCTATCCGCGCGTGGACCACGTCGACGAGCAGCAGGATCAGCACGAAGGCGACGACGATCACCATGCTCACCCCTTGGACTACGGGGAAGTCGCGGGCGACGACCGACTTCACCAGCAGCGACCCCAGCCCCGATACGCCGAAGGCCGTCTCCACCACCGTCGTCCCCGCGATCAGTGACCCCAGGCGCGTCCCTGCCACCGTGACGATGGGAACCAGGGAGTTCTTCATCACATGAGAGCGCAGGATCGTGTGCTCGCTCACCCCTCGGCCACGGGCGACGTCCACGTGGGGTTGCGCGTACTCGGTCAGCACCGACCCGCGGGTGACCCGCGCCACCTGCCCCATATGGGCGGCGCCCAGGGCCAGGGCGGGGAGGATCAGGTGATGTATCTGGGAGAGGGGGGTCATCCCGTTGCCGAAGCTGGGAAACCAGCCGAGCGTGACGGCGAACACCGAGATGAGCACGACCGCGGCGATATACGGCGGTACGGCGGTCGCGGTGCCCGTGACCAGGAGGAGACCGCGGTCGACGACACCCGGGTGGCGCGCGGAGACGATCCCGATCACGACACCGAGGCCGACCACCACGATCATCGACATCCCTACCAGCAGCGCGGTGGTCGCCCCTCTGCTGAGGATCAGACCCATCACGTCCTCACCGTAGGAGATCGACACCCCCAGGTCGCCGGTGAAGACGCCGCGCAGCCAGAGGAGGTACTGCATCGGAAGGGGTTGATCGAGATGGAACCTCTTCTCCACCGCTGCGATGGCCTCCGGGCTGGGGGTGGTCCCCTCGAAGTACACGGTGAGGGGACCACCGGGAGCCATATGCATGGACAGGAAGATCAGAATGCTCACGAGCAAGATCGACGTCAGCATCTCCACGGCACGGCGGACGATGTATCCGGTCATGTCGACTCCTGAAGGCTATCGGCGGCGAAAGGACGTAGTCAGCCCGCTGCGCCGGCCCAAGCCAGCCACGGCACCAGGCTCTCGGCCGTCGTCGGGACGCCGGTGAGCTCGTTGCTGAGGAAGAGATTGTAGGCGGGCTCGACCATCGGAATCCACGGCAGTTCCTCGGCGACGATCCGCGCAAGATCCGCGGTGAGCTCGGCCCTCCGCACATTGTCCTCCGTACGGAGCGCCTCCGCCGCGATGGCGTCGAAGTCGCTGTTGACGTACCGGCCGTAGTTCAACGCGGAGTCGCTGGTGAAGCTCGTGTAGGTCTCCAGAGGATCGCCGCTCGCCTGACGGTACGCGACCGGCCAGAGGTCGATGCCGTCCTTGGCCATCGGGTCTGAGGTCAAGGCGGTGAAGTCCGGTCCCGCCAGCTCGCGGAGCTCGACGGTCATACCGACCGCGTCGCCGGCGGCGAGCACGGCATTGCCCATCGCCGTCATCTCGGCATGGCCCTGCAGATAGGCGAAGACAAGGGTCTGACCGCTCAGGCCGAGATCGCCGATGGCCGCAGTCGCGGCCTCCGGGTCGCTGACCGCCGTGTCCGGGAGCTCGGCATAGAGATCGCTCGCGGCGGCCCCCAGAGCCGACCACGCCGGGGCCCCGATCACGGCACGCGCAGGGGCGGCGTATCCGGCGAACCCTGCCTGGATCAGGCCGATACGGTCCAACGCCTTTGAGAAGGCCGAGCGGGCCGCCGCGTCCGCGAAGACGCCCTCGGTGTTGACGATCAGGCTGTACGTCTGCGTTCCGGGGCCAAAGTACAGCGTCCCGGTCGAGGCGCCTGACAGGGATGGGTTCGCGCCGTTGGCCAGCGCGTAGGTCCCGTCGAGGTCCCCCGACGTGAGGGCCGACACACGGGCACTGGTGTCCGCGGGGAAGTACAGCTGCGCAGAGGCCGCGAGCAGCGGAAGCGACGAGTCCCAGTAGTCCTCGAACCGGGTGAGCGTGACGGATGAGCCCGTGCGCCATTCCTCGAAGACGTAGGGGCCGGTGCAGTTCAGACCCACGCTCGGGCTGCCATAGTCCGCTCCGGACTGCTCCAGGAAGGCGGCGCTCTCGATGCGCCCCGCCTCACCGCCAAGCAACTGGTTGAACAGATAGTCGGGCTGCGAGAGGGTGATCGTCACCTCGTGGGACCCCGTGGCCTCGATCGCGGTGACATTGGCGAACACACCGGAGAGCACCGATCCCAGCGCAGGATCCCGGTGGCGGCTCAGGCTGGCGACGACGTCGGTCGCGGTCAGAGGAGAGCCGTCGTGGAAGAGCACATCCTCACGGAGCGAGTACACCAGCGTCGTCCCATCGGACGTCGTCATCTCGGTGGCGAGCGCCGGCTGCAGGCTGCGGTCGGGGGCGTAGCGCCACAGCGAATCACAGATGTTCGCACGGATCTGCTCGGCGGGGACGTGACGCGACGTCCGCGCAGGGTCGAGCGAACGCGGCTCGGAGGCCAGCCCCCAGTCGACACGGTCGACCTCTCCCGTCGCGGCCGGGAGCTCGAGGGTGACATCCCAGCTTCGTTCCTCCGTCGCAGGCGCCCCCCCTTCCGGCTCTGCCGCACATCCGGCAAGCGTCAGGGCGCCGATCAGCACGCCGCTCAGCAGCACACGGTTCTTCTTCATCGAATGACACCTCGAGTTCTCTGTCAGGACACCGTCCCCGTGCAAGGAACTGCATCGGGTTGCTCTAGTAAACCTCAAAATGTAATCGATTACAACTGTGATCTCCTGCGCTACCATACAGTCAATCCCAGAAGAAGGTGATTCGTGAGCAGGCCAGCGAAGCCGGTGAGCATGATCGATGTCGGAACCCTCGCCGGCGTGTCGAGTGCGACGGTGTCGCGCGCGCTGACAGGGAAGGGCAGGCCCGTCAGCGAGAAGACCCGCAAGAAGGTGGAGGAGGCGGCGGCCACACTCGGCTATCGCTACAACTCGGTCGCGGCGTCCCTCCGGATGCAGCGCAGCAACCTCGTCGGGCTGGTCGTCCCCCGGATCGCGAACCCCTTCTTCTCCGGTCTGGTGGAGACCATCGAGGGAGACCTGCGCGAGCACGGTCTGGAGCTCCTGCTCGGGGATTCCGCGCAGGACGCCGAACGGGAGAGATCCCGGGTGCACCGGCTGCTGGAGCGCCGACTCGATGGCCTGATCATCGCCCCAGTCCACATCGACGACAGCTTCGCCGCCCTCTCCTCCGCACAGCCGGTCCCGATCGTCCAGATCGACTCTCACGTGCGCGGGCTCCCCTTCGACTGGGTCGGCGTCGATCAGCGGGAAAGCGTGCGCGCCATCATCGACCATCTGCGCTCCCTCGGCCATACGCAGATCGCCTACATCGGACCGGACCAGCAGACCAGCTCGGCCCTGGAACGGGTGATCGCGTTCCAGCAGCAGCTCCCCGGACTGCCCGTGTTCCTCGGAGGGGCAGACATCGCCTTCGGCGCCCACGCCGCGGGCGAGGTCCTCGACACGCGTCCGGGCACCACCGCCGTCGTCTGCGCCAATGATCTGCTCGCCTACGGCGCCATCCAGCGCTTCACCGAGCGGGGGGTCGCCGTGCCGTCCCGGATGTCGGTCACCGGATTCGACGACTCAGAGTATTCGTCCTTGATCAACCCGAGCCTGTCGACGCTCCATCAGCCGATGGACCAGATCAGCCATGCGGCCGTCTCCCGGCTCGTCGCGCTGATCGAGGATCCTCGTCAGGATCCCACCCGGGTGTTCCTGGCCCCGACAGTGGTGCCGCGGCAGTCGACCTCGATCGTCCACCGCGGCACCTGACCGCTCTTATCCGGGCCTTATCCAGACACCGGGATGGCCCGGATGATGTCGAGACAGATCTCGATGTCCCTCAGCCCCTCCCGGGCCGAGGTCCTCGGCACCTCGCCTGTACGCACCGCGTCGGCGAAGGCGACCCACTCCCTCCGGAACGAGTCATCGTAGTCCACCGCACGGGCCGTCTCAGCACGTTGCCCGTCGCGCCCCTCCTTGACGGTGATCGTGGTCTGCGAGAACGGGAGGAAGGGGTTACCGAACTCCACCCGCACGATGTCGTCATGGCCATAGGTCGTCATGTGCTGCTCCCACCACTGATAGCCCGCACCGACGCCGACATCGAAGAAGCACGGCACGCCCTCGGGGTAGTCGAGGACGGCCACGACCCGGTTCGTGCCGAGTGTGCGCGCGTGGCTCACGCCGACCGGCGCACCCAGTGCGTCGCACAGGATCCCCAGGTCGTGCGTTCCCAGCATGAGCAGAACGACATAGTTCTCCGCCAGATGAGCGTGGGGGGCGCCGAGGGCGACCGCCGCCCGGTCCAGGACCTCCTGGCTCCATTTCTGGCCTTTGCCGCCCACGGTCTCATCGCCACGGATCGCGGTGATGTCCTTCCGGCGCAGCGCGGCGAAATCGCCGCCGGAATCGTGGACGTAAACGCTGCGGAGCTGGCCCTGGTCTCGCATCCGCTCCGCCGCCCAGCGGAATCCCGGGTCGTACACCTTCATGTATGCGACCATGACGACCACGTTCTTCCGGTCCGCCGCCTCGACGATCCGGCGGCCCTCCTCCGGCGTGAACGCGAGCGGCTTCTCCACGAGGACATGCTTGCCCGCTTCGATCGCCTCCAGCACGATCTCCGCATGATCGTAGGTGAAGACCGCTACCGCATCGATGTCGCTGCGGGCCAGCATCTCCCGATGATCGGTGTAGGCGTCAGGAACCCCGAAGCGCGCGGCGACCGCATCGGCGACGCCGGGGACGATGTCGCACACCGCGGCGACCGAGACGTCCGCGAGCTCGCGCAATTGCTGCATGTGCCGGGTCTGGGCGATCAACCCGGTGCCGATGATTCCCACGGACAGCGGTGCGCCGCTCATTTCTCCGCCCCCTTGCTCAGACCGGAGTTCTTGTACAGACCGGGATTCGATCGGCCTCGAACCGCGTTGTGGAGCATCCGGGCAAGGGCCTCCGGCTCGACGTCCAGGACGACGTCGACATTGGCCTCGCCGTCGTGCGGATGATGCCGCACGACGGACGTACCGGATGTGTGC
>JBEBWQ010000113.1:0-7805 GCA_040392075.1 Microbacterium sp. | reverse complement strand
GCGCAGACCCCGGTTTGACCGAGGTCAAGGCAGCCCGCCGCCCCCCGGCCTATATCCCCGTCGCCCTGCCCGGACCGCACCGTCTCGACCCGCCGGTCACCGGGACCCGGCTGCTCTGGATCATCAGCCACCCCGACGAGATCACCGCCGCCGAGCTCGACGACTTCGATCTCGTCTTCGCCGCGTCCCGCCCCTGGGCCCGCGACGCCTCCGCCCGGTTCGGCAGGGCCATCGTCCCCCTCCTGCAGTGCACCGACGCCACCCGCTTCCGCCCTGTGGGCCTGGCCCGTGACGGGGACATCGTCTTCGTCGGCACCGCCCGGGGCATCGCCCGCCCGGCGGTGGTCGCCCCGATCGCAGCGGGCATCCCCGTGCGGGTGTACGGGCCGGACTGGCGCGGCTACATCCCCGCCGCCCGGATCGCCGCCACGGGCATCCCGAACAGCGAGCTGCCCGCGCGGTATGAGACCGCCGGCGTCGTCCTCAACGACCACTGGCCGGAGATGCAGCGCCACGGCTTCATCTCCAACCGTCCCTACGACGTCCTCGCGGCCGGCGGACGGGTCGTCAGCGACGAGGTGGAGGGGCTCCACGAGGAGTTCTCCGGCGCGGTCGTCACCTTCCGCGACACGGATGAGCTGGTCTCCCTCCTCCGCGGTGACCTCGACGCGATCTTCCCCGACGAGGAGGGGCTCCGCCGCGTGGGAGCCCTCGTCCGGGAACGGGACTCGTTCGACGCCCGGGCCCGGACGCTGCTGGACGCAGCCCTGCAGTCCTGCTCCTGACGCCGACCGGCATCGATCCCGGACGTCGATCAGGATTCGCGGGGAAGCTGCCGATAGCATCGAGGGGTTCTCCCGCCTTGGATCCTCCGGCGGGACCTGCGACCCCGAGGAGCGTCATGCGCGTACTGGTGGCCGGCGGGGCCGGCTACATCGGCTCCCACACGACGATCAGCCTGATCGAACGCGGGCACGAGGCGGTCGTCCTCGACGACTTCTCCAACAGCTCGCCGGTCGTGATCGACCGGATCGCGCAGATCACCGGTCACCGCCCCGCCGTCGTCGAGGCGGACCTGCGCGACCCGGACGCCGTCGAACTCGCCTTCCGGACGCACGCCCCGGACGCCGTCATCCACTTCGCCGGGCTCAAGGCCGTCGGCGAGAGCGTCGCCCAGCCGCTGCGGTACTACCGGCACAACCTCACCAGCACCTTCGTGCTGCTCGACGCCATGCAGCGCCACGACGTGCGCATCCTCGTGTTCTCCTCCTCCGCGACGGTGTACGGCGAGCAGCAGCCGACGCCGTACCGCGAGGACGGCGGCTTCCTCGACGCGACCAGCCCCTACGGCCAGACCAAGGTGATGATCGAGCGGGTCCTCACCGACATCGCCGCCGCCGATCCCTCCTGGAACATCGGCTTGCTGCGCTACTTCAACCCCATCGGCGCGCATGCCAGCGGCCGGATCGGCGAGGACCCCCACGGCATCCCCAACAATCTCGCCCCCTACATCTCCCAGGTCGCCGTGGGCCGGCTGCCCCACCTCCAGGTGTTCGGCGACGACTACCCCACCGCGGACGGCACCGGAGAGCGCGACTACATCCACGTCGTGGACCTCGCCGACGGCCACGTCACCGCGCTGGAGAAGCTCCGCGAGGGGATCGGGCTCCGCGCCTGGAACCTTGGCACGGGCACGCCGACCTCCGTCCTCCAGATCGTCCGGGCCTTCGAGAAGGCGGTGGGCAAGCCCATCCCCTACGTCATCGCCCCTCGCCGCGAGGGCGACATCGCCGCGTTCTGGGCGGACACCACCCGCACCGCCGCAGAGCTCGCGTGGACGCCGACCCGCACCATCGAGGACATGGCCGCCGACTCCTGGCGCTGGCAGTCCGCCAACCCGCAGGGCTACCGGAGCTGAGGCTCCGGCGGGGCTGCGCTCGCTGAGCCCGCACCTGGTGCCGGGCCCCGGCCCCTCGACGAGCTCAGGGGTCGACCTTCCTCTCCGTGAGTCCCCCGGCACGAGCGGACACCGCTCCCGCGACGGCGGAGCCCTGTACGCCGGTACCGCCGTCCGCTCGGCGTCAGCGCACGCTCACCGCACCGCCGACGGGTCCGAGGGTCTGGGCCGAGCCGACGACGGCGAAGCGCGCGCCGCTCTCCAGCGAGTGCGCGGCCGGCGTGCTGATCCCCACGACGTTCGCGTTGACGAAGTAGTCTCCGGTGCCCAGCCTCGCCTCCCGCACGGTGAACTCCACCGTGCGCTCGCCCTCGATCGGATCCAGCGAGACCTCTGCCAGATCGGTGTTCGAGGCCAGCACCATATGGCCGTTGGCGGTGTCGATGCTGAACCCGACCGCCCAGGTCTCGATCGGCACATCGGCGTGCACGTGGATCCGCACCGTGAACGGGTCGGCCGCGTCCAGTTCCTGCACGACCTCGCCCGCCGCGTCGAGGATCTCGACGCCGAGCACTCCCATCGACTGGGTCGACTGGGTGCCTTGACCGTCTCGCCCCGAGCCGGACCGGAGGATCTCGCGGAACCGCTCGATCGCCGTCTCCGGGATCCCGTCGTACACGACCTTCCCGTGGTCCAGCAGCAGCACCCGGTCGCAGAGGTCCTGGATCTGACCGAGGGCATGGCTGACGAAGATGATCGAGCGCCCCTCCGCCTGGAAACGGCTGATGGTGTCCAGGCACTTCCGCTGGAACTGCTCGTCGCCCACCGCCAGCACCTCGTCGACGAGCAGGATGTCGGGGTCGGTGTGCACGGCCACGGCGAAGGCGAGCCGCACGTACATGCCCGAGGAGTAGAACTTCACCTGGGTGTCGATGAAGTCGCCCACGCCGGAGAACTCCAGGATCTCCCCGAAGCGCGCCTCCGTCTCCTCGCGGCTGAGCCCCAGGAGCGAGGCGTTGAGGAACACGTTCTCGCGCCCGGTGAGATCGGGGTGGAACCCGGCGCCCAGCTCCAGGAGCGCGGCGACGCGGCCGCGCTGACGAACCTCGCCGGAGGTCGGCTGGATGATCCCGCCGATGACCTTCAGCAGGGTGCTCTTGCCCGAGCCGTTGTGACCGATGAGGCCGAGGGTGCTCCCGGCCCGGATCTGCACCGAGATGTCGTTGAGCGCCCAGTAGTCCTCGCGATGCCGGCGGCCTGCGCGACCGAGGGTGACGATGCGCTCCTTCAGCGACGAGTCCTTGCGCACCGTGAAGCGCTTCGAGACGTCCGCGACGTCGACCACGACGGGGCGTTCTACGGGCGCGACTGCCATTCCTTGTGCCACGAAGACGATCCCCTCAGAGTTCCTGTGCGAAGTTGCCCTGCAGGCGCAGGAAGACGCGATGGCTGAACAGCAGGAAGACGAGGCCCACCACCAGGGCGATCGCCTGCCGCAGGAGGAGGTGATCCGGCTGCGGCTGATCGGCGCCGGCGACCCAGAAGGCCTTCTGGAAGCCGATCACGGCGAGCGTCAGCGGGTTGTTGGTGTAGAGCTCCAGCAGCACCGGGTTGCGCACGATGTCCTTCACCATCGCCCAGGCGTACACGACCGGCGATGCCCAGAAGAGCAGCATCGTGGCGACCTCGACGAGATACTGCATGTCGCGCAGGTAGACGTTCAGGGCGCCGAACAGCAGGGCGAAGGCGAGTCCGTAGACGAGAAGGATCGCGAGCGAGGGGAAGACGTAGAAGAAGTCCGTGGTGAACGGCGGCTTCAGCACCAGCAGGGTCGCTCCGAGGAGCACGATCAGCTGGACCCCGAAGTTGAACAGCGCCGATCCCGTGGAGGCGAGGGGGAACACCTCGCGCGGGACATAGACCTTCTTCACCAGGCCGGCGTTGTTCAGGATCGACCCCGTGCCGCCCACGGCGATCTCCGTGAACAGGCCCATCGCGGTGAGCCCGGCGAAGATGAAGATCGCGAAGTCCGGGATGCCACGGGCGGCACCGATGAAGTGCCCCAGCACGAGGTAGTAGATCAGGAGCTGGATCAGCGGCCGGACGAGCGACCAGAGGAACCCCAGCGCCGAGTCCTTGTACTTCGACTTCAGATCGCGCTTGACCAGCAGCGAGAGCATCTCCCGGTGGTCGAGGATGTCGCGGATGGAGCCGACGAAGCCCCGCGGGGTGAAGGGGCGGATGCCGCCGACGGCGCGCAGGGGCAGGGCGCTCAGGCGTGCATAACGCGCCTGAGCGGCAGTGGGCGGGGCCGCAGACATAGGTGGCAGTCTACCGATCTCTCGATGTCGAGCTGGTTGGCGGATGGGAGGTGCGGCTCAGCCTCGCGCGGCGCCGCCGGGATGCCGCAGTCGCCAGAGGAGCCCGCGCAGACGCTCGCTGCGACGATGGACTCCGTCCACGCGCGGCAGCAGGCCGGGACGGTGCATCCGCAGGAACATCCTCATCACGTCGTAGGGTCGCCCGTCCCCCCAGAAGCCCATCCGCTTCAGCAGTGCGATCTGGTCCATCGACGCGCCCGGCGTGGTCGCCGACATCTGATCGAGGTTGTAGCTGAGGGCGGAGTAGCTCGTCGCGAGGTACTCGAGGTTCGCGACGGTGCGGGTGTGGTAGCCGCGCTCGCCTGCCGCATACGACGGCATCCGCTCCAGGATGTGCGCCAGCCCGCCGTCCAGGTACGCCTCCGCGCCGCCGAAGTCCTCATAGGTCCAGGGGTGCTCGACGAGGAGCCGGAGCGCCTCGGGGCGGGCGAAGTACATCGAGCCGAACGGAGCCAGCGGCGTGGTGTCGTCCAGGGGAACCCGGATGCCCAGGGTGGCGCACCACTCGGCGAAGCCCGGCTTGTTCTGCCACCAGCCGTGCCCGACCGTCGGGTGCCCGAGGTGCACCATCGGCGGGTAGGCGAGCCCGAGGCCGGGCTCCTTCTGGAACAGCGAGACGACGTTCGCGACGTAGCCCGGTGAGCGGAGCAGGTTGTCGAGCTGCTGCTCCTTGAAATGCGCGCCGACCGCCGGCAGCTCCTGCGGGGTCTTCTTGGAATGGACCTTGACGATCAGCTCATACCCGCCGTCGAGCAGCACGTCGCGACAGCCGACGAGGAAGGCGCCCTGATCCCGTCCGTTGTTCGAGGCCAGCACCCGTACCTCGACGCTCCCCCGCCGCTCCCGGCGGTCGAGGTGCTCCCGGATCGCCGCGGCGCGGTCCTCCTCGGGCGTGGTGATGAGCAGGTCGTAGTCGCCGGGGAGGTGATCCGCGCGGTCGAGCATCTCGCCCGTCATCTCGGGGTAGAAGATGTGCGCGACGACGAGGGTGCGCAGCGGCGTCGCCGGGTCGTAGGAGTCGTCCTCGTCGGGCAGCGCCGACATCAGGGCCGCCCCGGCGTTCATCACCCGGGGCGCCACGTTCCGCGCCATGTCGGAGTAGATGAGCTCGGAGGGGTAGCCGAAGCGCTCCGCCGCGTCGAGGGTCCAGCGGCTCACGACGCCGAGCCGGTCCAGGTACGGGGGCCACTGGAAGAACGCGCGCCGCTTCAGGGTCGGGCATCCCGCCTCCAGCAGCTGCCGGGCGTAGAGCACCGGGTAGTTCTCGGGGGTGTCGAACAGGAGGGGGAAGGCGACGTCGCCGACGAAGCCCCGCTCGGTGAAGTGCTCGGTGAACACGCCCTCGTGCTTGACCACCGCGTCGGAGTAGGTGGTCATCTCCGGCAGGTTCGTCCAGTAGTCGCGCCACTCCTCGGAGAGGAACATGTCCCGCCGCACCGCCACCCAGTAGGACTGGATGTGGTAGGCGAGGTATCCCGTCTGGGTGAAGGGGTGGGGCTCCACCCGGGCGTGGTCCGTGAGCCCCCAGAAGTGCACCGCGCGGGACTCCATCCGCGCGAACACCTCCTCGAAGGGGCGCACCGGGCCGTACCAGGTGTCGTTGGCGATCACGAGCTCGTCGAACTCGTCCAGACGCCCGGCCATGTGGTCGAGGCCGTGCTTGTACCCCCAGATGTCGTACCCGTGGTTCTCCCGCTCGACGACCTCGTCGCTCACCTCCGCCAGCCGGGCGCGCCCGGTCTCGGTCAGGGTGCCGTTGACGACGGCGAGGATGTGCGCGGCGTGGGGTCGCAGCGCTCGCAGCGCGTGCGGGATGTAGTCCTCGATGTCGCCCCGCCGGTCGTACACGACGTAGACGAGCAGCCGACGCCCTCCCTCGGGGAAGGTCTCGGCCGGACGCGGGTGCGCGGGGATCAGCTCGCTGGTCACGGTCATGGCATTCCCCCGTCCTCGCGCCGGCTGCGATCCTCCCGGAGCGCCTTGCGCATCCGCTTGGCCAGCAGGGCGCCGTTGCGCAGCACCCGGTATCCCGGCTGGGTCAGCCTCGCCAGCCACGGGTGGTTCAGGTTGATGTACATCCGGCTGAGCGCCAGGGGCCCTCCGTATCCGGTCCAGCCGGCCTGGCGGAGCAGGTGGATCTGCTCGACCGGATAGCCGCGCGTGGTCGAGAACAGCTCGTCCGCCTTGAACTCGAGCGCCGTGAAGGCGATCTGCGCGTGCTCGCGGTTCAGCACCGTGCGACTGTGGAAGCCCGCCTCCGCGGCGGCCAGGCACAGGAGGCGCTCCTGCACCCGGGTGAGCTCCACGTACCGGTTCCGCCTGCTGCGACGGTAGTCCCCCACCGACCAGCCGTGCTCCACGAAGGCGCGCAGGGCCTCGGGCCGGCCGATCCACATCCCGCCGTAGGGGGCGAGCGGGGAGACCTCGTCGCGGGGTACCCGGATGCCGAGCTCGTCGCAGAGCTGCTCGGCGGGCTTGCGGTACGCTCCCCAGCCGTGCCCCATCGTCGCATAGCCGATGTGGACGAGCGGGGGGAAGACCAGGCCCAGCCCCGGCTCGCGCCGGAACAGGTCGAACAGCCGCTGCACGGATCCGGGACTGCTCAGCAGGCTCTCCAGCTGATAGCGACGCGAGTACTCGCGGACGTTCAGCGGCTTGCTCCGGGGCTCCCGGCCGTGCACGCGCACGATCAGGTCGTAGCGATCCGAGAGCAGGATGTCGCGGCAGCCGATCAGCAGCGCGCCCATGTCGCGCCCGCCGGGCACCCACGACACCCGGACCTCGGCGCGGCGCGCCCACTCCCGCCCGCTCTTCTGCAGCCGGGCGCGGAGCTTGGCCGCCTTGGTGCCGTCCGTGGTGGTCACCACGAGGTCGAAGTCTCCGGGGATCTGCCGCAGCCGCTCGCCGAGCTCCTCCACGAAGCCCAGGTTCGGCACGTGGGCGAGCACGCAGACGCGCAGAGGAACGCCCCCGCCCTCGGTGAGGGGCGCGCCCTCGGCATCGGGAACGGGCTCGGATCCGGCCTCGCGCCGAGGCCCGTCCGGCAGCACCTCCGTCATCCCGGCCAGCGCGGTGAGCGCGGCCGGGGGCGTCGACCGAGCCGCTGCGCGCCACAGCTCGGCGACCGGGTATCCGAGGCGCTCCGTCTCGGCGATCACCGGCCGCAGCTGCACCGCGAAGCGGTCGAGCAGCGGGGGGAACTGGGCGAAGACGGCGCGGAGCAGCACAGGGCACCCCGCCTCGATCAGCGCACCGGGGGCGAGCACGCCGGGGTTGCCGCGCGGGGCGCTGGCGGCGGGGACCGCCGCCGCACCGCGCAGGCCGTGCGCGACGAGGAACTCCGCGAACTCGTCCTCCGTGTGCCGCCGCTCGGCTCCCCAGTACTCCTGCCACGCGGTGCTCCGGATCGCCGTCGCGCGCGCGACGGTCCAGGTCCAGGGGGCAAGGGGTGCGGGGCAGCCCTCCTCCGGGAAGGACTCCGGGGCGCGGTCCGTCGTCTCGATCAGACGCCACAGGTCCGCCTCGAC
>JBEBWQ010000112.1:0-7820 GCA_040392075.1 Microbacterium sp. | reverse complement strand
CTTCGGCGCCATGCGGATCGCGCCGTCGAGGCGGATCGTCTCGCCGTTGAGGTAGTCGTTCTCGACGATGCTCCGCACGAGCGCCGCGTACTCCTCCGGCCGGCCGAGCCGCGCAGGGTACGGCACCTGCTGGCCGAGCGAGTCCTGCGCCGCCTGCGGCAGCCCCTTGAGCATCGGGGTCTCCATGATGCCGGGGGCGATCGTGCACACCCGGATGCCGTGGCGGGCGAGTTCGCGGGCGACGGGCAGGGTCATCGCGTGCACCCCGCCCTTGGACGCCGCGTACGCCGCCTGGCCGATCTGCCCGTCGAAGGCGGCGACGCTCGCGGTGTTCACGATGACGCCCCCGGGCTCGGCGTGACGGACCATCACGGCGGCCGCGCGGGAGAGCACGGTGAAGGTGCCGATCAGGTTGATGCGGACGACCCGCTCGAAGGCGGCCAGGTCGGCGGGTTCCCCCTCCCGGTCGACCACCTTCGCCGGCGGGGCGATGCCGGCGCAGTTGACGACGGTGCGCAGCGGGGCGACGGCGTCTGCGGCCTCCGCCGCGGCGCGCGCGTCGTCGGCATCGGTGACGTCGCCGGGGACGAAGGTCCCGCCCAGCTCCTCCGCGACCTCGGCTCCCGCCGCCCCGGGCAGGTCCAGGACGACGACGTGCGCGCCGCCCGCGGCAAGGGTGCGGGCGGTGGCGAGGCCGAGCCCCGACGCACCGCCGGTGACGAGGGCGCTGGTTCCGGATATCTCCATCGATGTCCTCCTGAGGGTAGGGTGCGTGCGGCGAAGCGGGCCGGGCCGTGCACCGCGCCGACACGATCCACGACCGAGCAACCGGGTATCAGCTTAAGTGATCCGTGATCCCACGACCTCACCGGTGGCGTCGCCCTCGGGTCATCCCCCGGCGCGGAGGATGAAGGTCCAGGTGCCGAAGACGATCGCCGCCGTCAGCGCGCACACCGGGATCAGCAGAGCGAGCCCGAGGAGCGCAGTATCCGCCGCGCTCCACCGCGAGGGACGCGCCCAGGTGCGCCGCGTCGCCCCGCCGAACCCGCGGGCCTCCATCGCGGTCGCGAGCGACGACCCGCGGCGGATCGCGAGGACGAAGAGGGCGAAGGCCATGCCCAGCCCACGCCGGATCCGTCCGGCGTCGGCCACCCCCCGGGCGCGGCGGGCCAGCGAGAGCTGCCGCCAGTCCTCAGCGAGCAGGCCCAGCATCCGCATCCCCGCGAGCGCGCCGATGACGAAGCGGGAGGGCAGCCGCACTCGCTGCGCGAGGTCGTCGGCGAGGTCGGTGGGGTCGACCGTGGCGAAGAGGACGACGGCGGGCAGGCCGATCGCGAGGACGCGCAGGCCGGTGGCCGCCGCCAGGAGCAGCGAGTTCTCGCTCACCCGCACGACGAACCACTCCCAGAGGATCTCGCCGCCGGGAGCGCCGTAGAGGGCGATCGTCACGGCGCTGAGGGGCGCGGCGAGCCACAGCACCGCCGTGCGCCGCCAGAACTCCCCCGCGCGCAGTCCCGAGAGCACCAGGAGCGGGATCTCCAGGAGGAGGGCGACCGAGGCCGAGAGCACGTCGATGGTGAGGATGAGGGGGACCGCGATGAGGAGGGCGGCGGCCAGCTTGGCCAGCGCCGAACGCGGGGCGATCGGCCCGCGCCGCGGGATCTGGGCGGTCAGCGGATCGGCGATCATGCGCGCCTCCGTCCGGGTCTCCGCGGGCGTCCCTCGGCGGCGGGGGACGCCTGCGGAACCGGCACGGAGACGCCCGGCGTCACGACCAGGCGCCGCGCGTGCAGTGCGCGCAGCACCTCCTCGTCGTGGGTGATCGCCACGATCGCCGTGCCCGCGTCGCGCAGCGCTCCCAGCAGGGCCACCAGTTCCGCCCAGGTGCGGGCGTCCTGCCCGAACGTCGGCTCGTCCAGCACGAGCACCCGGGGCCGGGTCGCCAGCACCGCCCCGACCGTGAGCCGCCGCTTCTCCCCGCCGGAGAGGGTGTACGGGTTCGCCTCGGCCAGCGCGGTCAGGCGCAGCCGGTCGAGCAGCTCCGCGGTCCGGGCCTCGATCTCGTCCTCGGGCAGCCGCAGCGCACGGGGACCGATGGACAGCTCCTCGCGCACGGTGCGCGCGAGGAGCTGGTGCTCGGGGGTCTGCAGCACGGTCCCGATGCGGGTCAGCAGCGCCCGGGAGCTCCACCCGAGCGGATCCGCCCCCTCGGCACCGGCGAGCTCCGGGGTCGCCTCGGCCCGGCCGCCGTCGGGGGCGAGGAGCCCGCCGAGCGTGAGCCCGAGCGTGGACTTGCCGGCGCCGTTGGGGCCGGTGATGCCGAGCACCTCGCCCGCGCGCACCTCGATGTCGAAGGGGCCGGCCACGACCTGACCGCGCCGACGGGCGACGCGGAGACCCGCGGCCCGGAGCACGACCTCCCCCGCCGGCGCGGAGGGCGGCGGCGGGGCTTCCGGCGGATGGCCGGGCACCCAGACGCCGAGGCCGGCGAGCTCGGCGGCGAACGGCGAAGCGGCATCCAGCCGGGCCGCAGGCAGGTCCGCGACGACCTCGGTGGTGCCGTCGTCCGCGGGAGCGAGCACGACGATCCGGTCGACCAGGGGCAGCCAGATGTCGATCCGGTGCTCGATCACGACGAGGGTCGCCCCGGTGGCGTCCAGCACCCGCCCGACGGCGTCGCGCACCTCCTCGGCGCCAGCGGGGTCGAGGTTCGCCGTCGGCTCGTCCAGGAGGAGCGCGCCGGGGCGCATCGCCAGCACCCCGGCGAGGGCGAGCCGCTGCTTCTGCCCGCCCGAGAGCGCCGCGGTGGACCGGTCGCGCGGCACATCGAGCCCGACCGCGGCGAGGGCGGCGCTCACCCGGTCCCAGATCTCCTCCCGCGGCACGCCGAGGTTCTCACAGCCGAAGGCCACGTCATCGCCCACCCGGGCGAGGATCGTCTGGGTGTCGGGGTCCTGCAGGACCATCCCCACCCGTCCGCGGACCTCGGCGGCGGGCTCCCCGTCGACGAGGAGCGCGCCTCCCGTCTCGCCCTCGTCCGCACCGCCGAGCACACCGCCGAACCCCTGCAGCAGGGTCGACTTCCCGGAGCCGGAGGCACCGAGCAGCAGCACCCGTTCACCGGGATCGATACGCAGCCGCACCCCGCGGAGCGCCCACCGCCGGCGGGTGGCGTAGCGCCACCCCCAGCCGCGCGCCTCGAGCGCGGCGGGCCCCCCGGCCCGCGGCGCATCCGCCGGGTGGCTCACACCCGCGCGGCGGCTTCGCGCCCGGCGGCGAACCGGCTGAGTGCGCCGGTCGCGGCCAGCCCCCGGGCGATGAGCCAGGCGCCCAGACCCGCGATCACGGCGCCGGAGATCGTCGTGGAGACGATGTACACCGTGAAGAAGAGCGTGTCGGCGCCCGCGTACCAGAGGATGCTGTCGTTGATGCCGCATGCCAGGCCGGCGCCGGCGCCGGCGAGGATCGCCACCGGCAGCCTCCACACGCCGTAGAGGAACAGCAGGAAGACGATCTCGGCGCCCAGGCCCTGAACGAGGCCGGACACGATCGTGAGCGGACCCCACTGGTTCCCGATGAGCGCCGAGATGATGGCCGCGACCAGCTCCGTGTACAGCGCCGCTCCGGGCTTGCGGATGATCAGCGCGCCCAGCACGCCGGCGATGAGCCAGGGGCCGGCGAGCAGGCCCTGCACGCCGGGCAGCAGCGGCTTCAGGAACGACGAGGGCAGCTCGTAGCCGACGTTCCACAGCAGGAAGATCACCGCGCAGGCGACGGCGATCACGCTGGCGACGACGATGTCCACGACGCGCCACCGCCAGAGCTCCGGACGGAACAGGCTCGGACGAGCGGAGACGGCTGTCGGTGCCGAAGTGCTCGAGGACACGGAATCGGTGGTGCGCGGGGGCACGGGTGCAGACATGTGCATTTCTCCTTCCTGCGCTGGCATGACCCAGATCAGGTTCGACGGTCGAAGCGCGGATTCGCTTCCTCTCAGCCCGGACTTCCGGACTCCCGTGGTGTGGCATCGAGCATACCCCGTCATTCGGTAGCGTGGTGCGGGTGAGCCCCGTCGACCCGGGTGGCGCGCCGACTCGTCGCCAGCTGCGCGAGCGCGCGCACGCGCGCACCATGCCGCCCGCGCCCGACGACCCGCTGGCCGGAGCCGGCGACACCGCCCCCCGGGGCGCGTCCGGCTCCCGCATCCCGACGGCAGGGGTCCCGGGGGTCGCCGGACGCGACCGGTCGAGCGCGGTCGTGTCGAGCACCGTCTCGTCGAGCACCGGGCAGCCAGGCACCGCGCAGTCAGGCACCGTCCTGTCGGACCTGGGGCTGGCGGGCCCGGCGCTGTCGAGCACCGCGTTCTCGAACACCGCGCAGTGGGCCGATGCCGACCGGCCGGCCACCGCCCTGGTCTGGGTGGATCCGGTCGCCGTCGCGCAGGCGGAGACGGCGCGGACCGCGCCGAGGGACGAGGAGCGGGACCCCGATCTGCTCCGGGAGGCGCCCCGGCGCTCGCTGTGGCGCCCGGCCGTCATCGCCCCGGCCCTCGTCCTGGCCGCTCTTGCCGGCGGGTACGCCGCCACCACCCTGCTGTGGCCCCTGCACAGCCTCGCCCCGAGCGTCTCCGCCGTCCCGCTGAGCATAGAGGCCGCGCCGGCGAGCGTCCCCGTGTGGCCGGCGAACGGCAACGCCGCCGTCGACGTCCAGGGGTTCGACGAGCTCGTCACGACGGACGCGGCGGTCCCGATCGCGAGCATCACGAAGCTGGTCTCCAGCCTCATGGTGCTCGAGCGGATGCCGCTGCAGCCGGGCGAGCAGGGCCCGTCGTACGCCTTCACCGCCGAGGACAGCGAGGCGTACTGGGACTACCTCATCGACGACCAGTCCGCCCTGGACGTGCCCGTGGACGGCACGCTGACCCAGTATCAGCTGCTGCAGGGCACCCTGCTCGGCTCGGCCAACAACTACATCGACTTCCTGGCCGGCGAGATCTGGGGGTCGGAGCGGGCCTTCGCCGACGCCGCGCGGATCTGGCTGGACGAGCGGGGCCTGAGCGGGATCACGGTGGTGAGCCCGTCCGGCCTGGACGAGGGGAACACCGCGACCCCCGCGGCCCTGCTCCACCTCGCCCGCCGGGCTCTTCAGAACCCGGTGATCGCCGAGATCGTCGCCACGCCCGCCGCGGAGATCCCCGGCGCGGGACTGGTGACCAACACCAACGCGCTGATCGCCGATCCCGGCGTGATCGGCCTCAAGACCGGTGCGCTCACCGACTACTACGGCCTGCTCGCCGCGAAGGACGTCGTCGTCGACGGGGCGACCGTGCGGGTGTACGCGGCGGCGCTGGGCCAGCCCGACAACGATCTCCGTTTCGCCGAGACGCGCGCGCTGTTCGACCAGGTGGAGGCGGAGCTGCAGGCCCAGGCACCGGCCGTCCCCCGCGGAACGGTCGTGGGGCAGGCGACGACGCGCTGGGGAGCGACCGCGGAGCTCGTCACCACCGCCGACGCCCGGCCCGTGCTCTGGAACGGCGGCACCGCCGGGGCTGCCGCCGATCTCGCCCTGGGCGAGGACTGGAGCGCCGGCGGAGCCGCCGGGTCGCTGCGGGTGACGGGGCCTGTCGACGAGCGCACCGTCGACGTCTCCCTCGCCGAGGAGCTCGCCGAGCCGAGCCCCTGGTGGCGCCTCACCCACCCGCTCCAGCTCTTCGGCCTCGCCGAGTAGCGGCACCCGCGCCACGTCCGGGCATCGCCCGCGCGACTTCGGCGACGTGCCGGTCCTTCGTCCGGACGCCCCGTCCCGGACGGGGAGATCCGAATCCGTGCCGAAGAGCGGGAGGGTGACGCAACGTCCCGTGCGGGGCCAGGACACGGGAGCCCGGCGCCGCGCGAGCATCGCCTGCGCAACTTCGGCATCAAGGGGACGACGCCGTGCTCCCGCCCCGGCACGCCGTACCCGGACGGACGGAGATGCGGGGCTGCGCCAGATACGGCCGAGGGTGGGGATATACCGGCCGGAGCCCCAGATGGAGAGCGGGCGGGCAGCGTCCGCCGCTGCACGCCGGGTGCGGCCCGGGCGGCACGCGGAATCGGTGCGGGGCCCGGACGATGTCCGGGCCCCGCACCGTGCGACGATCAGCTCTCGTCGGCGACGTCCCTCTCCAGGGCCGTCTCCACCGTCGCTGCGGCGGCCGCTCCGCTGCCGGAGCCGGCGAGGACGACGGCCTCGGCGATGCCGTCCGGGGAGACCGCGGGTTCGCCCGGTGCGACGACCGGCACGCTGCCCGTGAGCGCCTCCTCGGCGTCGACGTCGGTCGCCGCCTGCTCGAACTGCGACTGGTAGAGGCGCCAGTACGCGCCCTCCGCCGCGATGAGCTCGTCGTGCGTGCCCTTCTCCACGATGTCGCCGTGCTCCATCACGAGGATGAGGTCGGCGTCGCGGATGGTCGACAGACGGTGCGCGATCACGAACGACGTGCGCCCCTCGCGGAGCGCGGCCATCGCGTGCTGCAGCAGCAGCTCGGTGCGGGTGTCGACCGCCGACGTGGCCTCATCGAGGATGAGGATCGACGGCTGCGCGACGAATGCCCTGGCGATCGTGATGAGCTGGCGCTCGCCCGCGGAGACGTTCGCGGCATCCTCGTCGAGCACCGTGTCGTAGCCCTCGGGGAGGGCGTGCACGAAGCGGTCGACGTAGGTCGCCTTGGCGGCGGCGAGAACCTCTTCGTCGGTCGCCGTGGAGCGACCGTATCGGATGTTCTCGCGGATGCTGCCGGCGAACAGCCACGGGTCCTGCAGCACCATGCCGGTGCGTGAGCGCAGTTCGTCGCGGGTCGCCTCGGCGATGTCCTGGCCGTCGAGCGTGATGCGTCCGCCGCTGAGCTCGTAGAAGCGCATGATCAGGTTGACCAGCGTCGTCTTGCCGGCGCCCGTCGGGCCGACGATCGCGACCGTCTGCCCCGGCTCCACCCGGAACGACAGGTCCCGGATGAGCGGACGGTCGGGCGTGTACGAGAACGCGACGTTCTCGAACTCGATGACACCCTTGCCCTCCACGAGCTCGGGAGCATCGGCGTCGTCCGCCTCCTGCTCGTCGGCGTCGAGCAGCTCGAACACCCGCTCGGCGGATGCCGTGCCCGACTGGACCACCGCAGCCATGCCACCCAGCTCGGACAGCGGCTGCGTGAACTGCTGCGAGTACTGGATGAACGCCTGCACGTCGCCGAGACGCAGCTGGCCGTTCGCGACCATCAGGCCACCGAGCACCGCGATGCCCACGTAGCTGAGGTTTCCGACGAACATCATCGCCGGCATGATGATGCCGGAGAGGAACTGCGCCTTGAAGCTCGCCTGGAAGAGCTCCTCGTTCTCGGCCTGGAACTTCTCCAGCGCGTCCTTCTCCCGGCCGTACACCTTCACCAGGGCGTGGCCGGAGAAGGCCTCCTCGACGCGGGCGTTGAGCCGGCCGACCTTGCGCCACTGCACGCCGAAGGCCTTCTGCGAGTGCGGGCCGATGACGCCGAAGATGACCGCCATCAGGGGAAGGGTGACGAGGGCCACCAGGGCCAGCTGCCACGAGATCGAGAACATCATGATCAGCACGCCGACGACCGTGAGCACCGAGGTGAGCGCCCCCGAGAGCGACTGCTGCATCGTCTGGGTGATGTTGTCGATGTCGTTGGTCACGCGGGAGATGAGCTCGCCGCGCTGCACCCGGTCGAAGTACGCCAGCGGCAGGCGGTTGATCTTCTCCTCGACCCGGGCGCGCAGGCGCCACATGGTGCGGACCATGATGACGTTGATGACGTAGCCCTGGAT
>JBEBWQ010000111.1:0-7833 GCA_040392075.1 Microbacterium sp. | reverse complement strand
TCCTCGTGATCGCGACGCAGAACCCGATCGAGCAGGAGGGCACCTACGAGCTGCCGGAGGCGCAGCTGGACCGCTTCCTGCTGAAGGAGGTCGTGGAGTACCCGAGCCCCGCCGAGGAGCTGGAGGTGCTGAACCGCCTCGACTCCGGCGTGCTCGACCCCGAGCGGCACGTGCACACCGCCGTGACGATCGACGACATCCGGGTGCTCCAGGAGGTCGCCTCCCGCGTGTACGTCGACACCGCCATCCGCAACTACATCGTGCAGCTCGCCTACGTCACGCGGAACCCTGCGCCGTACATCGGCGAGGAGCACGCCCGGTTCATCAAGTACGGGGCGAGCCCCCGCGCCAGCATCGCGTTCCTCCAGGCGAGCCGGGCGCTCGCGCTGCTGAGCGGCCGCACCCACGTGATCCCCGAGGACATCCAGGCGCTGCGCCATCTCGTGCTGCGGCACCGGGTGCTCCTCACCTTCGAGGGCGAGGCCGAGGGCATCCGCAGCGAGGACCTGATCGACCGGGTCTTCCAGGCCGTCCGCACGCCCTGACCCCCTCCCGCCCGCACTGCGTCGACCGGAACCGCCCATGGCCGCCAGCCTCCTCCCCCGCGTGAAGAGCACGCTCGCGCTGCCCGCGCAGCGCAAGTCGCTGCACGCGCTGGACGGCGCCTACGCCTCGCTCCGGCACGGGCGGAGCGTCGACTTCGAGGACCTGCGCGAGTACCAGCACGGCGACGAGGTGCGCGACATCGACTGGCGGGCGACGGCCCGGCACAGCACCCTGCTGGTGCGGCGCACCCGGGCGACGCGCCTGCACACCGTGCTGTTCGCAGTGGACGCGGGGCGCACGATGACCGCGCTCGCCCCCGACGACCGCACCAAGAAGGATCTCGCCCTCCTCGCCACCGGCGCCCTCGGGGTGCTCGCGCTCCGGCACGGCGACGAGGTGTCCTTCGTGTTCGGCGATGCCGACGGCACCGGTCGCCTCGCGCCGGCCCGTTCCGAGGGCGCTCTGGAGGGGGCGCTGCGCACCCTGGACCAGCGGATCTCGGCCAGCTCCGCGGCGAACGCCCGGGAGGCCCTGCTCGATCGGATCGCCCGCACGGTGGAGCGGCGCACGATCCTCGTCGTCGTGACCGACGAGGCCCCCGTGACCGACCGGGTCGCACGTCTGCTGCGGCGCCTGCGCCTGCAGCACGACGTGCTGTGGATCACCCTCGCCGACGCGGACCCCGTGCTCCCGGCCGAGGTCGGCTTCGGCCGGGGCGCGGCACGCGGCCGGCGCGACCGCGCCGACGTCGACACCGGCTGGGCCGTGCCCGGCTTCGTGCAGGGCGACCCGGAGGTCTACGCGGAGCTGCGCGCCCGCCGCACCGCCACCGAGGCGCGGCTCGCGGACCTCCTCTCCGAGCTCGGCATCGGCCACACCGTCCTCACCGCCGCCGACACGGTCGTCCCGGACCTGCTCCGCCTGCTGCATCGGAGGTCGCGTGCCCGGTCCCGGTGAGCTCTATCCGCCCGTGCAGTACGTCGGCGGCTGGCTGCTGCTGGCCGTCGGCATCATCGTCGCGCTGCTGATCGGCCTCCTCCTCGTCCTCTCGCTCACCCGGCCCCGGCTCGCCCGGTCGACCGAGAGGCCGGACGTGCCCCTCGCCCCCGCTCAGGTGCTGGACCGGCTCCGCGGGGAGTACCTGGGGCTCATCGCCGAGGCGGAGCAGCGCTACCGCGCCGGCGAGGTCGACGCACGCCGGGCGAACGCCGAGCTCAGCCGGCTCGTGCGCGCCTTCGTCAACGAGTACAGCGGTCTGGAGGCCCCCGTTCTCACGCTCGAGGACCTCCGGGCGCGCGGCGTGCACCCGGCCCTCATCGACGCGCTGCAGCGCCACTACTATCCGAGCGTGTTCCGCCGCGGACCGGCCGTCGATCCCGCGGCCGGCGCCGAAGCGGCCCGGCGGGTGGTGACGACATGGCACTGAGCATCCTCGGCGGCCTGATGCCGGTCGGCGCGCTGAGCCCGGCCGGCGCGCTGGTCGCCCCTGGCGCGCTGATCGCCTCCGGCGCAGCGAACCCCCTCGGCGCACCGCGCGGCTCCGCCGCCCCCGTTCCGCTCACCGCCGACACCGGTGCGCTCCTGCTGGGGCCGTCCCTCGCGCTCCCCTGGGTGCTCGCGGCCATGGTCGGCCTCCTCGTGATCGCGATCGCGATCGGCGTCCTCCTCGGGCGTCGCGGACGGCACCGGACCGCGGATGCGCACGATGCCGCCGCGGTCGCCCGGGCCGAGGAGGTCCGTGCCCTCCCCTCCTTCGCCCGCGCGGTGCGGCGGCGGCGGGCGGCGCTGGCCGGGATCGTCGGACTGGGCCTCGCGACCGCCCTTCTCGCGGGGGTCGTCGCCGCGCGTCCGATGGCGCCGCAGACGATCCAGCCGGTCAGCCACAACCGGGACATCATGCTCTGCCTCGACGTCTCCGGCTCCATGCGGGACGTCACCACCGAGGTGCTGGCAGTGTTCGAGGAGCTGCTCGACGGCTTCGAGGGCGAGCGGATCGGGCTGACGATCTTCAACAGCTCCCCCGTGCAGGTGTTCCCCCTTACCGACGACTACGCGTTCGTCCGCACCCACCTCGCGAGCATCCGGGAGAGCTTCGACTTCCGCGATGAGATCCCCGAGCACTGGGTCGGCACCCTGAACGGCGCCGGGGCCTCCCTCATCGGCGACGGCCTCGCCGCGTGCGCGCTCCGGTTCGACCATCTCGATTCGGAACGCTCCCGATCGATCATCATGGCCACCGACAACGAGCCCGCCGGCGCCCCGATCGTGAGCCTGCAGGAGGCCGCGCACTTCGCCGCGTCCGGGGGCATCCGGGTGTTCACCATCAACCCGGTCGCCGCCACCGACGAGGAGCTCTCCGCAGCGGCCGAGGTCACCGGCGGCCGGGGCTTCGCCCTGTCGGATGCGACCACGGTGACCGCCATCGTCGCCGAGGTGCAGGCCTCCGACGCCACGGAGATCCGCGGGATGACCCAGGTGGTGTGGACCGACGAGCCGATGCTCCCCCTCGCCCTGCTCGCGCCGTTCGCCCTCGTGCTCCTCGTCCTGATCTGGAGGGTGCGCCTGTGATCCTCCAGCCCCTCCTGCATCCGGTGCTGCTCGTGCTCCTGTGCGGAGCCGCCGCGGCCCTGGCCGTCCACGCCCTCCTCACCCGTCCCGGCGACCGCGGGCGCTGGGGGCTGCGCCTCGGCATCGTGCTGGCGCTCTTCCTCCTCCTGCTGCGCCCGGGCATCCCCGGCGGGCAGACCGAGACGATGGCGACCGACACGGACATCGTGATCGTGCTGGACACGACCGCGTCGATGGTCGCCGAGGACGGCCCCGGCGGGGGCCCCCGGCTCGCCCAGGTGCGGGAGGACGTCGAGGCGATCGTCGCGGCGTATCCCGGCGCCCGCTTCGCCCTCCTCACCTTCGACGCGGAGGCGGTGCAGCGGCTCCCGCTGACCACCGACACGTCGGCGCTCGCCTCCGCCCTGCAGGTGCTCCAGCCGGAGGTGACCGCGCACTCCCGGGGGAGCTCCGTCTGGCTCGCCGCGGATCTCCTGGCCCAGACCCTGCAGCAGGCCGCGGAGAGCACCCCCGACCGCGCGCGCATGGTGTTCTACCTCGGCGACGGGGAGCAGACCGCCTCGAGCGCACCGGGCTCCTTCGCCTCCGCCGGAGAGCTCGCCGACGGCGGTGCGGTCCTCGGCTACGGCACCGCCGAGGGCGGGCCGATGCGGATCACCAGCGGACGGGTCGCCAGCGGCGGCTCCGACACCGAGTACATCCAGTACCAGGGGCAGCGCGCCCTGTCGACGATCGACGAGGAGACGCTGGGTCGGATCGCCGCCGACCTGGGCGTGACGTATCAGCACCGCGGTGGCGGCGAGGAGCTGGTCCTGCCGGAGCCGCCGGCCACCACCGTCGCCCGCACCGGCTCCGACACCCCCGGCGGGGTGATCGAGCTGACCTGGATGCTCGCACTCCTGTTCGTCGTGCTCCTCGCCGTGGAGATCGCGATCGACACGGCGCGACTGGTCCGTCTGCGCGGGCTCCTCCGGCCGGAGGGCGGACCGATGGACGAGACCGGCCCTCGACCGGTGACCGGCGGCGCGGCTCCGATGCCTTCACCGGCAGGCGGTCCCAGCCCCAGCCCCAGCCCCAGCCCCGCAGAGGCTCGTCCCGCCGCCTCCCGCAGGCCCCCGAAGACCCGGAAGGCCCGCGGATCGGGGAAGGGGGACCGGCCATGACGCTCTCCGCACCGGAGGATCCGATCCTCCGCAACCGGCGGCGCCGGTCGGTGCGGCGGTGGGTCCTGCTCGGCTCGCTGCCCGTCGTGCTCGTCGCCCTCGTGCTCGTGGTCAAGCTGCTCGGCATGTACGCCTTCGCCTACCAGGCCATCGGCGCGCATGTCGCCGGCGACGCCGGCGGAACGGTCCGCGCCGCCCAGCAGCAGGAGTGGCTGAACCTCTTCGACCCCTACAAGGCGCCCTACAACACGGGCGTGGGGCTCGCCTCGGCCGACGCGCTCCCGGAGGCCCGGGCGAAGTTCGAGGAGGCGCTCGCCCTCGTCCACGGGATCGAGGAGTGCGCGGTGCGGCTGAACCTCTCCCTCACCGTCGAGCGGATGGGCGACGCCGCCCGCGACGCGGGGGACGCCGAAGGGGCCGGACGCCTCTGGGTGGAGGCGCTTGCCGTGCTGATCGACGCCCCGGAGGAGTGCCGCAGCGAGTCGGCGGATCAGTCCTCCCCCGACCCCGACCGGAGCCTGGGCGAGGAGATCGACGAGACCTCCGAGCGCCTGCAGGACAAGCAGGGCAGCGGGCGCCCCGACCGCGACGAGGCAGGCGACCGGCAGCAGGATCGGCCGACCCCCGGCCAGGACCAGATCGATCAGCTCGAGGACCGGCTGCAGCAGGGCGAGCAGGAGCGCCAGGAGAACGACCGCGACGGCCGCGACGGCGGCGGCTCGGGAACGGAGAAGCCGTGGTGAGCGGGGAGCCGCGGTACCTGCCGCATGCCGAGGGCGCGCCCGAGGTGCCGCCCGCCGGCGGCTATCGGGGCGCACGTCGTGCCGGCACCGACCCGGTGGCCTGGCTGCACGCGGGCCCCGCGGCCGCACTGGCCGGCGCACCGGCTCCGGCGGGGCCCGGCCCGGATGCTTCCGCCGACCCGGTGCGGGAGCGCCGGCAGCTCATCGGCGGGACGGTGCTGGCGATCGCCCTCCTCTTCGCGCTCGTGCTCGTCGGCGTCCTCGTGGGCGGCGGCACCGGAGCCCTCTACGGCACCACCGTGGTCGTGCTGCAGCTGCTCGTTGCCGCTCTGGTGATCGGCGCCCTGTTCCTGCGCGGCGGGCCGAGCGGGGCCGCCCTCACCGCCCTGTGCCTCACCGCCCTCCTCAACGTCGGCACGCTCGGCGCGGTGGGCGCGATCCAGTCGGCGATGGCGGGGATCGAGACGCGCACGCTCACCCCCGAGGAGGAGTTCGCCGCCGGCTACCCCGGCATCAAGGGCACGAGCCCCGACAGCATCCTCGCCCGGCCCTCGCTCGAGGCCGTCCGCGCGGAGGCCGAGAGCCTCCTCGCCGATGCCCGCGCGGCGCTCACCGCGGAGTTCGGCTTCACCTGGGTGCAGGTGGGCACGGAGAACCTCCGTCCCGAGCGCAACGGCTACGGGGGCGAGTCGATGCTCGTGCAGCTGACGGCGCCCGTGTGGGCCACCGAGCAGCCGATCTCCAGCCATCCGCAGAAGCTCGCCGTCATGGACGTGCTCGACGGGGTGCTCGAACGGCACGGCTTCTGGGGGATCGTCTCGCTGAACGACACCTCCTCCGGGCTGGATCCGACACTGGCGGAGAAGCTCTACGGCGCCGCCGACCCCCGCGAGCAGCCGCTGTGGGAGTGGTACTCGGACAACTATCCCGACGACGTGCGCTTCTACGCCGTCATCACCGACCTCACCCTCGATACGACCGGCGACTTCCGCCGCGCCCAGGAGGCCGAGAGCGCCCGCACCGGCGAGCCCCTGGAGGGCCTGCAGCTGATGATCATCGCCCCCGAGCTGCTGAGCGAGGCCGACCGCGAGGAGTTCCGCGAGCGCGTGACGCAGTATCCGGGTTACTGATCCCCCCCCCGCTCTGCCAGTGAAATGGTATTCTGATGGCATGAAGGCGACCATGGACAAGGCAGGGCGGATCGTCATCCCGGCGTCCATCCGCGAACGGCTCGGGATGGTGCCGGGACCGGTCGACCTGATCATCGACGGTGCGGGCATCCGCATCGAGATCGAGACGCACGACAACGTCATCGAGAAGGACGGGATCCTGGTGATCACGGGCGGACCAGTCCTCACCGCAGACGACATCCGCGAGCTCCGCCTTGCCGATCAGCGCTGACCTCCTGTTCGACACGAGCGCGGCGATCGCGCTGGTGCGCGATACGGATCCTGCGCACGAGGCGGTACTCGACGCCTCGCGGAGCCTTATCTGCGGCTTGGCCGGGCACGCGATGTTCGAGACGTTCTCCGTGCTGACGCGACTGCCCGGTAACGCTCGCATCACCCCTGAGCGGGCGCAGCAGATCATCCAGCACGCGTTTCCCGCGTCCGTCGCTCTCCCTGTCGATGACGCGCTGCACGCGGTTGCCACGTTCGCCGAAGCCGGCATCGCCGGCGGCGCGGTGTACGACGGACTCGTCGGTCTCTCCGCGCGCGCCGCCGGCATCCCGCTCCTGAGCTGCGACCGTCGAGCCCTCGGAACGTACGCCGCCCTCAAAGTCGATGTCCGGCTGATCTGACCCCGCGGCGAACGGACGCGGACGGGCGCCCTCCGCACCCTCGATAGAATCGGAGGCATGTCCAAGGTCCTTCAGTCCCTCCCCGTCGGCGAGCGCGTCGGCATCGCCTTCTCCGGGGGGCTCGACACCTCCGTCGCCGTCGCCTGGATGCGCGACAACGGGGCCGTCCCCTGCACCTACACCGGCGACCTGGGTCAGCCCGACGAGGACGACATCGAGTCGATCCCGGGTCGCGCGCTGGAATACGGCGCCGAGGTCTCCCGCCTGGTCGACTGCAAGACGGCGCTCGTCGAGGAGGGCTTCGTCGCCCTGTCCTGCGGCGCGTTCCACATCCGCTCCGGCGGCCGCACCTACTTCAACACCACGCCCCTCGGCCGCGCCGTCACCGGCACGCTGCTGGTGCGCGCGATGAAGGAGGACGGGGTCGACATCTGGGGCGACGGCTCCACCTACAAGGGCAACGACATCGAGCGGTTCTACCGCTACGGCCTGCTGGCCAACCCCGCCCTGCGCATCTACAAGCCCTGGCTCGACGCACGCTTCGTTTCGGAGCTCGGCGGGCGCAAGGAGATGAGCGAGTGGCTCGTCGCACACGGTTTCCCCTACCGCGACTCGGCCGAGAAGGCGTACTCCACGGACGCGAACATCTGGGGCGCGACGCACGAAGCCAAGACCCTGGAGCACCTCGACGTCTCGCTTGAGACGGTCGACCCGATCATGGGCGTCAAGTACTGGGACGAGTCGGTGGCCATCGCCACCGAGGACGTCACGGTGACGTTCGAGGCCGGTCGCCCTGTCGCCCTCAACGGCCAGGAGTTCGCGAATCCCGTCGACCTTGTCTTCGAGGCCAATCGCATCGGTGGCCGCCACGGCCTCGGCATGAGCGACCAGATCGAGAACCGCATCATCGAGGCCAAGTCCCGAGGCATTTACGAGGCTCCGGGTATGGCGCTGCTGTTCATCGCCTACGAGCGCCTCGTCAACGGCATCCTCAACGAGGACACCCTCGCCA
>JBEBWQ010000110.1:0-7857 GCA_040392075.1 Microbacterium sp. | reverse complement strand
CGCAGATCCCCGCGTAAAGGATGTCCACGATCGCATCCCCCGCCTCGAGGATCACCGGATCCTCGACCTCCCGGACGATCAGGTCCCGGGGCCCCTGCAACCAGGCAGTTCGCATCGTGCTCTCCTCACTCTCGACGGCATCGCGGAGAACCACGGCGCCGCGCACGCTGGGTCCAGTGAATCCCAGAACCGCGGCGCCGGCCTGGCCCACCCCGTAGAAATCTGCCGTCCACGACTTCCACACCGTGTCGAAGGCGGCGCGCCTCCACCGGGAACGCCCCGCCGGAGCCTTCCGACAGAGTGTCGAGTTGCCCGGCGGCGAGTTCCGGCATCGACGCGTGACGGCTGCCGTGTCGGCCCGGTTAGTCTGCCGACAGGTCCCGGGCCGCGCCCTGCCGCGCCGCCGGACCGGACTCGACGAGGAGACGCATGAGGAACGTGGTCATCACCGGGGGCTCGATCGCCGCGGTCACCACCGCCGACGCGCTGCGCCAGGCCGGGCACGACGGCACGATCACTCTGCTGAGCGCCGAGACGCATGCCCCCTACCTCCGCCCGCCGCTGTCGAAGGGCGTCCTGAAGGGCACCGAGGACGTGGCGAGCACCGCGATCGACATCTCCGGGCTCGGCGTCGAGGTCGTCCTCGGCACCCGGGCGACGGGCCTGGACCGGGACCGCTCGCGGGTGCTGCTGGCCGACGGCGAGGAGGTCCCCTACGACGGCCTCGTGATCGCCACCGGCGCCCGCGCGCGTCGACTCGCCGGCGACGACGGCGACGAGCGGGTGATCCGCGACCTCGATGACGCCCTCGCCCTGAAGGAGGAGCTCCTCCCGGGACGTCGCCTGATCGTGGTCGGGGGCGGATTCCTCGGCATGGAGGCGGCGTCCACCGCACGTGCCCTGGGCCTGGAGGTGACGGTGGTCGATGTGCTGCCGCACCTGGAGCGGCAGTTCGGCCCGATCCTCGCCGCGCACATGACGGCGGCCGCGCGGGAGCGCGGCGTCTCACTCGTCCATTCCCCCGCGGGCGTGCACATCGAGGACGCATCCCGCGTGACACTCGGCGACGGCCGGACGCTCGTCGCCGATCTCGTGCTGAGCGCTGTCGGCGACGTGCCGAACGTCGAATGGCTGACCGGCACCGGGCTCGCCGAGCCCGCCGGGGTCCGCACCGACAGCCGCTGCCGCGTCGCCCCGGGCATCGTCGCGGCGGGCGACGCGGCCCTCGTCCGCACCGACGCCGGGGCGCCGCGGCGCACCCCGCACTGGGGCGCCGCGATAGACCAGGCGCGCACCGCCGCCTTCGCCCTGGTCCGCGGCGAGGAGGCACCGGCGTACGCGCCACGCCCCTATTTATTTCTGGACCGAGCAGTGGGACCTCGACATGAAGATCTGCGGCACGATCGCCACGGACGCCGAGATGGTCGCCCTCGAGGGCTCGCTGGCGGAGGGCTCCGCCGTCGTGCAGTTCCGCGTCGACGGGCGGCCCACCGCCGCGGTCTCGATCAACCGCCGCATGCCGATCCCGCGGCTGCGGCGCCTGGCCGTCGAGGACGGCGTCGGCGCCGCGCCGCGCGCCGAGTGAGGAGAATGCCATGACCGACCACCCTGATCCCTTCCCCCGGCACGCGGACACCGTGCCCCTCGGAGACGCCGCACCGACCGCGGCCTCCGGTTCCGCTCCCTCGGACGCCGCACCGTCCGGCGTCGTCGTGGAGCGCACGCCCGTGGCGATCGTGGGCGGCGGCCCGGTGGGCATGTCCCTGGCCATCGGGCTCGCGCAGCGCGGCATCGCCTGCACGGTGATCGAGCGCCACCCGACGGTTCAGCAGGTGCCCAAGGGCCAGAACCTCACCCAGCGCACGATGGAGCACTTCCGCACCTGGGGCATCGAGCCGCGCCTCCGCACGGCCCGCACCATGGACCCCAGCCAGACCGCCACCGGGATGACCGCCTACGGCACGCTCCTCGGCGCGCATCAGCACCCGTGGCTGATGCGCGACCGGGTGCGCGCCTACTACGCCGCCGACAACGAGCGCCTCCCGCAGTACCGCACCGAGGCGGTGCTGCGGGAGCGGGCCGCGGAGCTGCCGCTGGTGACGCTCCGGTACGGCTGGACCGCGGAGGACGTCGTGCCGGCCGAGGACGGCGTGACCGTGCGCGCACGCAGCCGCGACGGGGCGCAGCTGGTGATCGAGGCGGAGTACGCGGTCGGCTGCGACGGCAGTCGCTCGCTCGTCCGCGAGGCGGCCGGCATCTCGCAGACCCGCACCGACCACGATCGGCTGATGGTGCTGGCGGTGTTCCGCTCGACCGACTTCGACCGGCTCATGGAGCGCTTCCCGGGCGTCGCCTTCGTCAACGTGCTCAGCCCCGAGCTGGAGGGCTACTGGCAGTTCTTCGGCCGGGTGGATGCGGCCGAGACCTGGTTCTTCCACGCGCCGGTCGATCCGGCCTCGACCGCGGAGACCCTCGACCTGCACGCGGTGCTGACCCGCGCCATCGGCGCGGAGATCGAGTTCACTGTGGAGCACCTCGGCTTCTGGGACCTGCGCTTCGCCCTCGCGGACGAGTACCGCCGGGGCCGCTGCCTCGTCGCCGGCGACGCCGCGCACAGCCACCCGCCCTACGGCGGATACGGCATCAACACCGGCTTCGAGGACGGGGCGAACCTGGCCTGGAAGCTCGCCGCCGAGCTGCAGGGCTGGGCCGGCCCCGGCCTGCTGGACTCCTACGACGAGGAGCGCCGCCCCGTGTTCGCCTCCACCCGCGATGCGTTCATCGACCGCTCGATCCGGGAGGACCGCGCCTTCCTCGACCGCCACGACCCGGACGCTGACCCGGACGCCTTCGCGGCGGCCTGGGCCGAGCGCGAGACCGGGGCGCAGAGCGAGGTCGCCTCCTACGCGCCGAACTACGCCGGCTCCTCCCTCGTCGCCGACGGGGAGGAGCCCGGCGGCCCCGGTCCGGGCGCGGTGGGCACGCACGACCTCCGCGCCCGGCCGGGCCACCACCTCGCCCCGCAGCGCACCGCCTCCGGCGACGAGGTGTTCGCATCGCTCGGCACGGGGTTCACGCTGCTGACGGTGGACGAGGCCGCCGCCGCTCCCTTCGCCCGGGCCGCGGCGGAGCGGGGCGTCCCGTTCTCCATGGTGCTCCTCGGCAGCGAAGCGGCCGCGCAGTACGGCGCGCTGCAGATCCTGGTGCGTCCGGACCAGTTCGTCGCCTGGGCGGGTTACGCGGCCGCCGTCGACGCCGATGACGTCCTCGCCGCCGCGGTCGGCGACGTCCTGCCCCTGCGCGCGGGAGCCGACGACGCCGGAGCCTGAGCGCGCAGGGGCGCCCGGAGGAGACGGAGGGAGAGGTCGGCCGAAACCGGCTCCTCCTCCGCTTCTCCCGGTCTCCCCGCACCCGACGCCCCGGACCGGCGCTCCCACGCCTCGCGCTTCTCCGGGAACGGCGAAGGCCGGGCCTCCCGAGGGAGCGCCCGGCCTTCGCGACCGCGGTCAGACCGTGGGGATCGTCACCCACTGCACGTAGGTGAACTCGTCGAGGTTCCAGTGCCCGCCGTGCCGTCCGCCGTTGCCGGAGGCGCCGATGCCGCCCATCGGGATGTGCGCGGCGTCGTAGATGGTCTGGCCGTTGACCGCGACCATCCCGGCATGCAGGCGCTGGGCGAAGGCGAGGCCCTTGGCCACGTCGCGGGTGTGGATCGCCGCGGACAGGCCGTAGGCGGTCGCGTTGGCCAGCTCCAGCGCCTCCTCCTCGGTCGAGAAGCGCGTGACCGGGGCGACGGGGCCGAAGATCTCGTTCGCGAACGCCGCGTTCTCCGGGGTCACGCCGGTCAGCACCGTCGGCCGGTAGAAGTTGCCCTCGTGCGTGCCGCCGGCCACCAGGCGGGCGCCGTCCGCGACCGCCTGGTCGACGATGCCCTGCACGCGCTCGGCCTGCACCTCGCTGATGAGCGGCCCGAGCTTCGCACCCGGCGACAGCGGGTCGGCCGGGGTCATGGCGGCGGCAGCCTCGGCCAGTCGCCGCTCGTACTCGTCGGCGACGCTCTCGTGCACGAGGTGCCGCCCGGTCGCCATGCAGATCTGACCCTGGTGGCGGAAGGTGCCGCCCACGCCGTTCTGCACGGCCCGGTCGAGGTCGGCGTCGGCCATCACGATGAAGGCGTTGTTGCCGCCCAGCTCCAGGATCACCCGCTTGAGCAGGCCGCCGGCGACCTCGCCGACGCGCTTGCCCGCCGCCGAGGACCCGGTGAAGGAGATGACGTTCGTGTGCGGGGACCGCACCACCGCCTCGCCGGTCTCGGGGCCGCCGGGCAGGATGTGCAGCACGTTCTCGGGGAGGCCCGCGCGCTCGAAGATCTCCGCGATCACGGCGCCGCCGGAGAAGGCGGTCTTGATGTCGGGCTTGACCAGCACCGCGTTGCCCAGGGCGATCGCCGGGGCGACCGAGCGGATCGCCAGCATGAGCGGGGCGTTCCAGGGCGCGATCACGCCGACGACACCGACCGGGATCCGGCGGGCCAGGCCCAGCGTGCTCGGATCCTCCACCGGCAGGATGTCGCCCTGCGACATCGTGACGAGGGCGGCGGCGGCGACCAGCTCGTCGATCGCCTTCTCCACCTCGTGGTGCGCCTTGCTCGGAAGCGAGCCGGAGTCGCGCACCAGGATGTGCTCGGCCTCCTCGCGGATCTCACGCAGGGCGTCGGCGGCCTTCATCAGCACATCGGCGCGCGTGCGGTACGAGGTGTTTCCCCAGCTCTTCTGCGCTTCGACGGCCGCGAGCGCGGCGCGCTCGACATCGCTCGCATCGGCGACGCCGATCTCCCCGACGGCTGTGCCGTCTCCGGGCGAGACGACCGTGTAGGTGCCGCCCGAGCCGGCGCGCCACCCTCCGGAGTAGATGCGACCCTGGAGGGGCTCCAGATCCCAGCGCGTCATTGCGTACCTCTTCCTCTACCGGTTCGTCCGGCCCGGAAGGCGAGCGAGCACTGCCCGACCTCGCCTGATCTCAGAGCCTGATCTCAGACCGAATCATCGCCATGCTAATCAGGCCGTGCCCCGATCGCCTGAGCCCCGCATCCGAACGCCGCCTCGTCCGATTCGACACGGTGTCGCACGCACACGGTCCAGCTCTGTCCGCCCAGCTCCCGAGAACAGGCCCCTCGCCCCGGAGCAGGACGATCGAGCCCCCGACGACCTGATCTCGGGCGAACAGCCTGTTCTCCGCGCTGCCTTTCCCCGGGCACAGGCTGTTCCCCGCGCTGCTCTTCCCCGGGCACCACCCCAGTCCCCCCGGTCAACGCCCCAATCCACCCCGGTTCCTGCCCCCCCGCGTGTCACGAGCCCCGAGAACAGGAAGCTCTCCCGAGAACAGGAGGATGGGGCGGCAATCGACCTATTCTCGGGCGAGCACCCTGCACGCGATACGCGAGAGGGCACCGGTCAGAGCCCGTGCGTGCGGGCGTAGATGACCGCATGGATCCGGTCGCGTGCGTCGAGCTTGGCCAGGATCCGGCCCACATGGGTCTTCACCGTCGACTCGGAGAGGAACAGCTCCGCGCCGATCTCGGCGTTGTTGCGCCCGGCCGCGATGAGCCGGAGCACATCGCGCTCGCGCTCGGTGAGCGCGGCGAAGGCCTCGTCGTCCGTCCCCGGCGCACCGGGCCTCCCGCCCCCGGAGGCGGCACCGCCCGGGGGCGAGGCGTCCCCGTTCGCCCGCATCGCCTGGAGCATCCGCGCCATCACGCTCGGCGCCATCACCGCGTCGCCCGCGGCCACCCGGCGGATCGCGTCCACGAGCTCCGTGGGGCGGGCGTCCTTCAGGAGGAACCCGCTCGCGCCGGCCCGGATCGCCCGCTGCACGGAGTCGTCGGCGTCGAAGGTCGTCAGCACCAGCACCCGGATGCCGGGGTGCTCCCGGACGATCGCCGCGGTGGCGTCGATGCCGTTCATCCCGGGCATCCGCACATCCATGAGCACCACGTCGCACGCGCCGTCCAGTCGAACGAGCTCGCCGAGGGCGCCGGCGCCGTCCCCCGCCTCGCCCACGACGGCGATGCCGGGCTCGGACAGCAGCACGAGCCGGAACCCGGTCCGGATCAGCTCCTGGTCGTCCACCAGCAGGACGCGGATGGCGCTGTCGGTCATGGGGTCTCCTCCTCCGCCTCGCCGGCGACACCGGCTCCGATCCCGGCGGGCCCGCCCGGCACCACCGGCAGCACTGGCAGCACCGCGTGCAGCAGCCAGCCCGCGGCCACGGGAGCGGCCTCGATCGTGCCGCCGAACATGCGCACCCTCTCCGCCAGACCCGCGATCCCGCGCCCCGAGCCGAGACCCGCGAGGGGGCGGATCGGACCGGTGGGGCCGAAGTCCCGCACGGTCACGATCGTGCGGTCCGCCTCGCGCTCCACGGCGACCTCGACGTGCGCGCCGAGACCCGCGTAGCGGAGGGCGTTGGTGAGCCCCTCCTGCACGATGCGGTGCACGGCGAGGTCGTGCCCCTGGTCGACGCCGTCGGCTCCCGACCCGGCCGCCGCGTCTCCGCCCTGCGCCGTCACCCGCAGGTGCGCGTCGAGCCCGGCGGCCCGGAATCCCTCGACGAGCGCGGGAAGCTGGGCGATGCCCGGCTGCGGGGCGAGCGCACCCCCGCCGTCCTCCGGGTCGCTGAGCACACCGAGCATCCGGCGCATCTCGGCGAGCGCCGTACGCCCGGTCTCGGCGCTGCGCCGCATGGCGTCGGCGGCCGCCTCCGGGGCGAGCTCGGCCGCACGCGCCGCGCCCTCGGAGAGCGCGATCATCACCGAGACCGAGTGCGCGACGATGTCGTGCATCTCCCGGGCGATCCGGGAGCGCTCCTCGGCGACGGCGAGACGTGCGCGCTGGTCCCGCTCACGGGCCAGCTGGTGGGCGCGGTCGATGAGGGCGACCATGTACCGGCGCCGGTTGCCGATGGTGATGCCGGTCATCAGCACCACGAGCAGCCACAGCGCGGTGCCGATCGAGAGCGTCACGACCACCTCGAGCGGCGCGGCGGCGTCGGAGGCGCGGGACAGGTTCGCGTAGTCGCCCATCCCGGGAAGGGCGACCAGCAGGACGTTCGCCGTCAGGGCGATCCCGTAGCCGATCCAGCCCGCGGCCACCCCGCGATACACCGGCACCGAGTAGAGCAGCACCGCCAGCGCGACGGTGTTCGGCGCCCCCTGCGCCCCTTGCTGGCCGAAGAGCGCGGCGGCGACCGCGACCATCCCGATCAACGGATAGCGGCGACGGAGGAGGAGCGCGGCGACGACGACCGCGATCCGGAGGGCCGTCACCAGCACGGCGGGGAAGCGCAGGTACTCCGGCGGGACGATGCCGTCCCTCGTCCAGGTGGCGAACACATCGCCCGTCGCCATCATCGCGCAGCCGAGGAGGTAGCAGACGGCGATGATCACGTCGACGGCCACCGGATGCCCGTTCAGCCAGCGACGGAAGATGCCCGGCGGCCGGGGCAGGAGCGCCTCGATGTCCTCGGCCTGCGGGTCGGCGGTCCGTGCGTCCGCGGCCCCCCTCCCCGGCGCCGCTCTCCCGTGCGACCCGCTCATCGGCTCGTCTCCCCGGGGAGGTCGGCGTATGCGGCCGCCCCCGGCACGACCGTCGCCGCACCCGCGCTGAGCTCCGCCGCGAGCGCGATGAGCGGGGCGACCTCCTCCTCGGCGACGAGGTAGGTCTGGGCCACGACATCGCTGTACTCCGCTGCGCCGACGGTGTGGCCGCGGCGTCGCGCCTCGGCCTCCAGCGATGCGGCCACGTCGTAGGCGCTCGTCACGACGACCTCGCTACACGTCGCGCGACTCACCCCCTACCC
>JBEBWQ010000109.1:0-7953 GCA_040392075.1 Microbacterium sp. | reverse complement strand
GAGGCGACGGCCGCGCACACCGTCACGGGGACGAGCGCGTCGAAGGCGTGGAACATCCCGGGTCTGAAGACCGCGCAGCTGATCACCTCCAACGACCGAGACCAGGAGGTCTACCGGCGCTTCGGTTTCGCGGTGCAGCACGGCGCGTCCACGCTCGGCGTGATCGCCTCGACCGCCGCGTACCGCCGGGGCAGGCCCTGGCTCACCGACGTCGTCGAGTATCTCGACGGCGCCCGGCGCACGCTGGCGGACCTGGTCGCGCTCCATCTGCCGGGCGCCGTCCACCACGCGCCGGAGGCGACCTACATCGGGTGGATCGACACGAGGGCGCTCGGGCTGCCGGGCCCGCCCGCGGAGTTCTTCCGGGAGCAGGCCGGGGTCGTGCTCACGGAGGGCCGTCTGCTCGGGCGCGGATACGAGGACTTCGTGCGCATCGTCTTCGCGACGCCGCGGCCGATCCTGACCGAGGCGATCGAGGCGATGGGCGAGGCCGTCCGGCGACACGGCAGCGGAGCGCACTGACCGGCGAGGCCGGCTGGGTCACGGCCCGCGCATCCGGAGGCGGATACTGCCCCTCATCCCGTCCCGTGCCGATGGCCACGGCCGCCCAGCCTGCGCGGGAGAGGCACAGAGTCCATGGCGGCTACAGGTACGGGTTCCGGACGCTCGGGTCCGGGACCAGGTGCAGGTAATCGCCCGGAGCAAGGCCGTTGCGCGGTGCTTGGCGACGATGAGGTCAGCCTCGCTCACCAGAATGATGAGCTCACCTCGGCCTCGTTGGGCGTGCGGTGGTCGGCAGCCAGCGGATCGCAGGCCCACGCTGGGGCCCATCAGGATCCTTCACGACGACGTTCGCTGCTCGAAGCTCATTGAGGATCTGCGTTGCCTGCTGAATGTCGAGATCGAACATGTTCCGAATCGTCTTGTTGGTGATCCATCCGTACTCCTTCAGATGCGCCTCGACTCGGGGCCGAGCTGAGTCTGCGCGCGTCCTATGCTGTACAGCGGTTCCCAACGCGGCGGCGACGGCAGGTCGGAGTCTCCACCGCACGCCCCGCCGGGCGTCGCCGTCTCGCTCGATGATCGCATCTGGCCCTGCCGCGAGTGCGTCGAGGCGATCCTTCGCCTCCGATCCGCTCAGCTGCAGGAGTCGTGCTCCATCGGCAAGGTTGAGGATAGAACGCTGGCACAGATGAAGCAAAGCGAGCATCGCGTCCACATTTTCCCGAATCGCCCGGGGGAGCGTCGCGACGTAGCCCGCGAAAGCACGGTTCGGCGCACCACTGGTGAAGTAGACCTCGACGGAGAACTCGTCCGCACGAATACCCGGAAGCTGCTGGCCGACTCTCACTTGCTCGCGAAACATGCGGTCGATTCCCCGTGATGCACGCTCTGCGAGACCGAGTTGTTGCATCGCCGACATCAACGCCAGGTTGCGGGGTGTGGAGACCGTGCTCAACAGCCGATCCTCGGTCACTCCGAAGGGAAGGCCTCCCGGTGACCAGATGCGCAGCGCATTGGGTGAGTGATCGATAACGACCCGTTCAGGGAGCGCGTAGTCACGATGAACCAACGCGTTCGTCACAGCTTCGTCAATAGCGATTGGCGAGAAATCCGGTAGTGCGATCTCCTGTCCCCCCATTAGCGCGATGTGCGCGACTTCTGGATCGATCGTCGCGCGGATGAGTTCAAGCGCGTGCGGGAGAAGGAGGACGAGGGGCTCACGCAACCTCCGCACCGATGGCTCCGCGCCAGCAGATGTTCGTGAAAGAAAGTCGAGCACGTCCTGGTCTGGCACGCAGAAGAGAACCTCGCCCGCGATCAGCAGTCGGTCGTCGCGGTCGAGAAGGTTCAACGCTCGCAGGACTCCGCGATCGTCCAGGTCTGCGATCTGGCGGCGAAGATCGACGAGCTGGCCCAGAAGTTCCCGAGCTTTGCTCATCGCGAGGGGAGACACATCTCGCCATGATCGTTCCGAGACCCGAGCAGTGAAATCAGGATTGCGTCGCTCATGCGCGAGAGCTCGACGCGCGTCCTCGGTGAGAGGATTGCATGCTGTTCCGTTTCTGCGTGCCGCTTTGCCCTTGCTGTCGGTCACAAGGTCCAGACCCTCGGGCACGGTGACGACAAGGAGTCGTGCCCCTGCGAACTCGACCTCCTCGATGGGCACCGTGAGCTGGGGGCGTGTATTCCCATAGATCCGCCCCCGCAGTGTCGAGGCGTCCACCTGCGTACCGCTGAACGCGTCCTTGCCCCTCGTCTTGTCATCGACGCCCAGCACGATTCTTCCCCCGCGCGCGTTGGCGAAGCACACCACCGCGTCGACAAGCTCTTCGATGAGACGCGCCTGGGGATTTCCCGGCGCCTTTGGGCCGGTAACCGTGTGCGGATCACGCTTGAAGTCGAGCGTCTCCGTCTCCAGAGAGCCAGCAGTCGCACCATCGAGCACCTGGCCCAGCACATCTCCCAGGGGATCGAGTTTCATGTCTAGTTTCTATCACGTATGTACACACACACAGAAGAGAAACTCTGAGAAACTCCTTCCCCTCCACGAAACGTGGTACATATGCCACGCGCCCCCCTCTCGCTGCCGGGAGACCGCCAACTCACCAGAACCTACAACTCAGTTGAAGTCCCCTCCCGGGGCCATGTCCATGAAGCGGGAGTAGTGGCCCTGGAAGGCGACGGTGATCGTGGCGGTGGGGCCGTTGCGGTGCTTGGCGACGATGAGGTCGGCCTCGCCGGGGCGGGTGTCGCGGTCGTAGGCGGACTCGCGGTGCAGCAGGATCACCATGTCGGCGTCCTGCTCGATCGAGCCCGACTCGCGCAGATCGCTGATCGCGGGCTTCTTGTCCTGCCGCTGCTCCGGGCCTCGGTTCAGCTGGGAGAGCGCGATCACCGGCACCTGCAGCTCCTTGGCCAGCAGCTTCAGCGCGCGGGAGAACTCGCTCACCTCCTGCTGGCGGGACTCGACCCGCTTGCCGCTGGTCATCAGCTGGAGGTAGTCGATGACGACCATCTTCAGCCCGGCCCGCTGCTTGAGCCGGCGGCACTTGGCCCGGATCTCCACGAGGGTCATGTTCGGGCTGTCGTCGATGTACAGCGGAGCGTCGTTGATGCGCCCGCGCGTGGCCGCCACGGTGGTCCAGTCGCGGGGGTCCAGCGAGCCCTTGCGCATGTGCTGCAGGGGAACCCCGCCCTCGGCGCTGAGCAGGCGCATGGCGATCTCGCTCTTCCCCATCTCCAGGGAGAAGAAGATGGTCGGCTGGTTGCTCCCGATCGCCGCGGAGCGGGCGAAGTCCAGCGCGAGCGTGGACTTGCCCATCGCGGGGCGCGCGGCAAGGACGATCATCTGGCCGGCGTGCAGGCCGTTGGTCAGCTCGTCCAGCTCGGCGAAGCCGGTGGGCACGCCGGTCATCGAGCCGTCCCGGCCGCTGGCGGCCTCCATCTCCTCGACGGCGGCGTCCACCGCGACCGTGAGGGGCACGTAGTCCTCGGCGTCGGTGCTGCCGGTGACGGAGTAGATCTCCGCTTGGGCGTTGTTGACGAGGTCGGTCGCATCCCCCTGGCCGTCGTAGCCGAGCTGCACGATCCGGGTCCCGGCCTCGACGAGGCGGCGGAGGATCGCCCGCTCGGCGACGATCTGGGCGTAGTACCCGGCGTTCGCGGCCGTGGGGACGATGGAGGTGAGCGAATGCAGATAGTCGGCGCCGCCGGCCCGGCTCAGCTCGCCGGACTTGATCAGCTCGTCGGTGACGGCGACCACGTCGGTCGGCTCGCCGTGGGAGTAGAGGGAGAGGATCGCCTCGAAGATCAGCTCGTGCTTGGGGATGTAGAAGTCCGCACCGCGCAGCGTCTCCACCACGTCGGCGACGGCGTCCTTGGACAGCAGCATGCCGCCCAGGGCGCTCTGCTCGGCCAGGAGGTCGTGCGGGGGCGTCCGCTCGGGGGGGCGGGAGCCGCCGAGCCGTTCTTCCGAGACATCGGCGATCGACATGCTCCTCCTTCCGCGACCTGCCGGATCAGCCTCGCACGGACCTCCGACATCGCCTGCCGCTCCACGCTAGGAGCGCACCCCCGCCCCCGCAACACCACCTGTGGATAACTATGTGGAGAAGATGCGGGAAACACCGCCGATGCTGTGCAGAAGTACTGTGGAGAACACCGGAGAAAAAGATTGATGAGAGTTGGAAAAATATGATTGACCAGGCCTTAACCTTCTCCCCAGCCTGTGGATGGAAAACTCTTTCAACTCGGTCTTGAAGGTTCCCCTCCACTGTGGACGAGTTGGGGAGAACGCGACCGTTGTCAAGTCCTCCCTTCGGTGGGCGCGTCGCGCTTTCGCGGGGCGGAGAACGCGGCCGATCGGTGCGATGGTTCCGGCCCCGCCCGGTCTCCGATCCCCGGTGGCGCCGCCCCGTGCCGGGCCGCGGTATCATCGGGTTCAGACCGCTCGACATGGGCGGATGACGATCGCCGACCGCCCTGGTCGGCCTCGGTGGTCCGGGTTTGGACTGCGACTGCGCCGCGCACGACCGTGCGCCCCGTCCACATCCCGGAGGAATCCATGTCCCGTGTCCCCCTCTTCCTGCGCACCGCTGCGGTCCTCGGTGCCGGCTCCCTCGCGATCGCCCTCGCCGGCTGCGCCGGCAACCCGGCCGCCGCCGAGCCCGCCGAACCGGCGCCCGCCGCCGTCGCCACCGACGCCGGCCCGGTGATCCTCGACAACTGCGGCACCGAGGTCGAGATCGACTCTCCCCCGCAGCGCATCATCACCGTCAAGTCCACGCCTCTCGAGCTCGTCCTCGCCCTGGGCGCCGGGGACCGCGTCGTCGGCAGCGCCTACTCCGACGGGCCCGTGCCCGAGGAGTTCGCGGAGGCAGCCGCCGGCATCCCGGTCATCTCCGAGAAGCTGCCCTCGCAGGAGGCGGCGCTCGCGCTGGAGCCGGACTTCGTCTTCGGCGGGTGGGAGTCGAACTTCTCCGTCGACGGCGTCGGCGAGCGCGCCTCGCTGCACGCCCTCGGCGTGAACACCTATGTCGCACCGGCCGCCTGCCAGGGCGCCGGCTACCAGCCGAACCCGCTCACCTTCGACGACGTCTTCGACAGCTTCCTGGAGGCCGGCCGGATCCTCGGCGAGGAGGAGGCCGCCGAGGAGCTCGTCACGGCCCAGCGCGCCCAGCTGGAGACGCTGACGGCCGACGCGCGCGGGCTGACCGCCGTCTGGTACTCCTCCGGGCGGGACGAGCCGTTCATCGGGGCCGGCATCGGCGCGCCCGCGATGATCATGGAGCGCGCGGGTCTCGTCAACGCCTTCGCGGACGTCGAGGACAGCTGGATCTCCTCCTCCTGGGAGAAGGTGGCCGACCTCGACCCCGACGTCCTGGTGCTGGTGAGCTCGCCCCGCAACACCGCGCAGGACAAGATCGACCTGCTCACCTCGAACCCCGCGACGGCGGCGATGCGAGCCGTCGCCGATCGGCGCTTCGTCATCGTCGACTTCGCCGAGACCGAGTCCGGCGTGCGCAACGTCGACACCGTCGCGCACGTCATCGCGCAGCTCGCGGGCCTATGACCGGCAACGAGCTGCGCCTCTCCGCGCCGTCCGCCGCGACGGCGCGGAGAGGCCTGCGCGTTCCTCCCCTGCGTCTCACGGTCACCACCGCGGTGCTGGTGATCGCGCTCATGGTCTCGGTGCTGGTGTCCATCGGGATCGGTCCCGCGCGGATCGCCCCCGCGGAGGTGGCAGCGACGGTCTGGGCGCACCTGACCGGCGGCGCCCCGCCCCTCTCGGCCACGCAGGACGCCATCGTCTGGCAGCTGAGGGTGCCGCGGGTGCTGGTGGCGGTCGTCGTCGGCGGGGGCCTCGCGCTCTGCGGCGCGGTGATGCAGGCCCTGACCCGCAACCCCCTCGCCGACCCCTACCTGCTCGGGCTCTCCTCCGGGGCCTCGACCGGCGCGGTGATCGTCCTGGTCCTGGGCGCCGCGATCGCCCTGCCGGTCGCCGCGTTCGCCGGCGCCATGATCGCCCTCGTCCTCACGCTCACCATCTCGCGCGCCAGCGGATCCTCGGCGCCCACCTCGGCGATCCTGGCCGGGCTCGCCGTCTCCGCCGTGCTGTCCGCGCTGACGAGCCTGGTGATCTTCTGGAGCGCGACCAACGACAGCTACCGGGAGATCCTGAGCTGGCTGCTGGGCTCCCTCTCCGGCGCGGAGTGGTCGGACGTGGCGCTGGTCGCCGTCGTCGCGGTGCTCTGCGCGCTGCCGCTGCTGGGCTCGGCCCGGATCCTGGACAGCCTGGTCCTGGGCGATTCGGCCGCCATCGCCCTCGGCGTCCCGGTGGAGCGGCTGCGCATCCTGCTGTTCGGCTGCTGCGCGCTGCTGACCGGAGCGCTCGTCGCGGTGAGCGGGGCGATCGGGTTCATCGGCCTCATCCTCCCGCACGCGACCCGCGCGCTCGTCGGCGTCCGCCACCGGACCCTGCTGCCGACCGCCTTCCTCGGCGGTGGCCTCTTCCTGCTGTGGGCGGACACCATCGCGCGCACGGTGTTCGATCCGCGGGAGCTTCCGGTCGGCATCGTCACCGCCCTCATCGGCGGCCCGGTGTTCGTCGTGCTCCTGACGCGCCTGCGGCGGGGGCGACGATGACCGAGTCGGCTCGGGCGGAGACCGCGGGCTCGGCGATCGCGGGGACACCGGAGCACCCGGTGAACCGACAGCGCCGCGAGGCCTCCACGGCACCGCGGGTCCTCACGGCACCGCTGTCGTCCGCATCCTCCGAGACTCACACGGGGAGTCGCCCTCCCGGTGGCCCTTCGCCCGCCGGCCTGGAGACCGCGCGCCTGCGCGTGACGCGGAGCGGGCGGCACCTCGTCGACGGCGTGGACATCACCGCCCCCCCGAGTGCCGTGACCGCCGTGCTCGGGCCCAACGGCGCGGGCAAGAGCACCCTCCTGCGCCTGATCGCCGCGGTGCTGGGCGCCGACGACGGCACCCTGAGTCACGAGGGTCGGGACCTCCGCAGGATGGGACGGCGCGAACGCGCCCGCCGGATCGCCCTGGTCGAGCAGGAGTGGACGGAGGCCGACGGGCTGACCGCGCGCGCGCTCGTCCAGCTCGGGCGCCTCCCCCACCAGGGCTGGCTGGCCGCCGCTTCGGCCGAGGACGACCGCGTCGTGACGGAGAGCCTCCGCCTGGCGGGCGCGGCGGCCCTCGGCGAGCGCATCGCGGCGACGCTCTCCGGCGGCGAGCGTCAGCGCGTCAACCTCGCCCGCGCGCTCGCCCAGCAGCCGCGGCTGCTCCTCTGCGACGAGCCGACCAACCACCTCGACGTGCACGCCCAGCTCTCCGCGCTGGGGCTACTTCGCCGCCTCGCCCGTGACGGGATGACGGTGATCGCGGCCCTGCACGATCTGAACCAGGCCGCCCGCTACACCGATCACGTGGTCGTGATGGCCGACGGCCGGGTGCGCGCGGCCGGCGCCCCCGGAGACGTGCTCACCCCGGCCCTCCTCCACTCGGTCTGGCGGGTGGAGGCCGAGGTGATCACCCACGCCGGGCGTCCGCTCATCGTCTTCGGCGAGGCTGTGGAGGAGCCGGACGGGGCATGATCGCCCTGCTCCCCGCGGCCTTTCCTGCCCCGGTGTCCCCGCGGGGACTTCACCGGTTCGCCCCGATTCGCCGCGACCGGCGCACATCGCGGCAGAGTGCGACAAGGAAGCACCGGGGAGGACCCGCCGGCTTGCCCCGGAATGCCGCATCCTCCGCCGGATGCGGCATTCCGAGGCAACTCAAGGGCGGGCCGGCGGCGAGAGGGCGGACCGGCGGCAGTCCCACCCCGGAACGACGAATGCCCCGGAGCCGAGGCCCCGGGGCATTCGCGTCAGACGGTCCGCTTACTTGGCGGCGACCACCTGGAGGGTGATGACGGCGGTGACGTCGTCGTGCAGACGG